>CATPAW010000066.1 GCA_955652255.1 uncultured Chthoniobacterales bacterium
GAATGGTCTCGTCCGAAATTTTGATCGATCTTCCAATTAATTTTTCCGCCTTGCCGATCTGTTCTCGAACGAAGTCGAGCGCCCGCGCATCGGAAAAATCGAGCGGGGTGGAAAAATTGATTGCGAGGTTATAGCTGAGCTTGTTCTGCGCGAGCGGCACGCCGTGACGATCGGTGATCTGGCCGCGGGGCGCCGGGACATCGAGAATGTAAGTGCGCGCCAGCTTTTGCGTTTCGAATGTGGGGACGATCGCCTCTTCTTCTGTCGACGCGGTCGTACTCGGCATGGGCGCAGGCTGCGTCGTTTGTCCGAGAGTCAGAATCGGCCACGCTAAAATCGACAATAAACAGATGCGCTGCACCTGGCGAATCTGCGGATAACTAATGCCGCTGCAAGAAGCGATGCACTTCTTGGGCAAGCTTCGGCCCGATTCCCTCCGTGGCGGCGATCTCTTCCACGCTAGCTTTTCGAAGCCGATTGACGGAACCAAAACGCCGCAGCAATAAATTCTTCCGGTTTTGACTCACGCCCGGACAATCATCGAGAATGCTCTCGCCAATGCGTTTTTTCATGAGCAATTGATGATAGGCGTTGGCAAAGCGATGGGCCTCGTCGCGAATGCGCTGGAGTAATCGCAAGGCGCCGGAATCGACCGGCAATTGCAACGGCAGCGCGCGACCCGGTCGATAGATTTCTTCATGTTCCTTGGCTAGACCAATGATCGGAAGATCGTGCAGACCAAGCCGCTGCAATTCGCGGCACGCAGACGATAATTGGCCTTTTCCTCCGTCAACAATAATCAGGTCCGGAAGACGAACGAGAGGAGTCCTGTCTTCTTCTCCGACTTGGACGTTGGACGTTGGAGGTTGAGCGTTGGGCGTTTTTTCTTCTAATCTTCGCAATCCCTCGACCGTCTCCTCTTGCGAAAATTCGGCGGCCTCTGAATTCATTTCACGCGCTTCCAGCAAGACACGCGAGTAGCGCCGTCGCACCACTTCCGCCATGCTGGCAAAATCGTCCTGTCCTTCAACCGTTCGTACTCGATAGCGCCGGTAACAATCCTTGTCCGGCACGCCGTCACGGAAACAAACCATCGAGGCCACGACATGCGTGGTCGAAATGTTGGAGATGTCGAAGCATTCCATCACGACCGGCGGACGCGGCAATTGAAGCGCTTCCGCCAGCGATCGCACGTCCGCCAGCGGATCGATTGCGCTCGGTAAACTGCCGCGCGTGAATCGACGCATCGGTTTCGTCGTGCTGCGCAAATCTTCGGTCATGTTGCGAAGTTCGGCCGCTTTCTCAAAATCCATTTTCCCCGCGGCTTTTCGCATTTCTTCCTCCAGCGTTGCGATCATCTCCCGCGAATGTCCCTCGAGAAATTCGCACGCCTGCGCAGCACGCTCGCGATATTGTTCTGCCGTGATCTGGCTCAAGCGCGTCGGCACCTGATAAGTGGCCGATTTTAACTCGCGTTCCGTGGGTGAGCCCCGGCCAAATGTGAGGACGCCGAGTTTTTTGCGCATGAAATTGAGCGTTTGCCGCAGCGCACCCGAATGCGCGTAGGGCCCGAAGTAACGCGCGCCATCGTCTTTCTTGAATCGCGCCAGCCGGAAGCGCGGCCATTCCTCCGACATGTCGATCTTGACCAGGAGAAATCGTTTGTCGTCCCGAAAGGAAAGGTTGTAACGCGGCCGGTACTCCTTGATCAGTTTGCCTTCGAGCAGGACCGACTCCGCTTCGCTGCGCACCGTGTGCGTCTCAAAATCCCAAACCGCATCGAGCATGGCGCGCGTCTTAATGTCCGCCACGGCAAGTTTTGACGGCAGAAAATAGGAACTGACCCGCTTGCGCAGATCGCGCGCTTTACCCACGTAAATCACCCGATTGAACCGGTCGCGCATCAGGTACACGCCCGGCTTATGCGGCACTTCGTGCACTTTTTTGCGCACATCTGGTTTTTCTTTCGTCGATAATGCCATTGATCGGGCGGCAATGTACGCGCCTCGCACAAGATCGACAATCGGCGGGTGGATCGAGCGGTCGTCGCCGCGGCGACCCTCGGACAGCGCCAATTACAACGCGCGGCCGCGCGGCATCGCCGACTGCACCATCATTAACTCGGTTACGTTCTCCGGGGTAAGCAAACCGACCAGGCGTTTCATGCTGTCAAGCACGGGCACAGCCGGGCAATGGCACTCTTGCATGATGCGGAACGCTTCTTCAAAACGCGTGCCGGTGGTGACCGTGGGAATATCGCGCCGCATCACGTCGCCCACGCGGATTGCAGAGTCGCCGCGCCGTAGCGCCGCGATAAGATCGTGCCGCGTAAGTACTCCGGCCACATTCCCATTTTCGCCGAGCACAGGAAAGTCGTGCTGTGAAGTCGCGAGCAGCGCGTCGACCGCTTCTTCCAGGGTCGCACTTTCCGGGAGCGTGCGGAATTCGCGCACCATCGCACTGGAGACAGGGAACCTGCGTGAGACATCTTTCATTTGCGCCAGCGCCGCCTCTTGTGAGGCGCCGATGTAAACAAACAGGGCGATGAAAATTAAAAAGGGATTCCAAACGAGGCCGATGAAACCGAACACAAACGCGAAGCCCTGTCCGATACTGGCTGCGATTTGCGTCGCTCGCGCATAGCTGAATCGCGTCGCGAGCAAGGCGCGCAAGACCCGGCCTCCATCCATGGGGAAGGCGGGTAGCAGATTGAAGAGCACCAGCAAAACATTGATCGCCAGCAACTGCGTGAGAAGATTCGGACTTTCGAAGACCTCAACACCCGCGGCACTGCGCCAGCCAATCGCAACCGATAAGCCGAGCGCGATCACCACATTCACCAGCGGTCCCGCCAGCGCAATGACCAACTCTTGCCCGGGTTTTTCGGGCATCCGTTCCAGTCGCGCGACACCGCCGATTGGCAGCAGTGTGATGTCCGGCGTATTGATGCCGAAAGCTTTCGCCGCAAACGCGTGCCCAAATTCGTGCAGGACCACGCACAGAAAAAGCAACAGAATAAAAAACACGCGACCGGCTGCGGCCGCCGAGCCTCCCTCCGTGTAGTAGCCAAAGGCGAGCCAGCCGATTAGCAACAGGAAGGTAACATGAATCCGTAACTGAATGCCGGCGATGCGGAGAATGGGAAGAGACCAGCTCATAAAAACAGTCTCGCCTGCTTTTAGATCGCGCGCCAGCGCCGCAAGTTGTCGCCGTCCCTCGGCGGCAACCTTGAAATCGCTTTTATGCGTGCCGCGTTTCTTCGACAGTGAAGCGCGATGAAAATATTTGATGTCGCCATCGTCGGGGGCGGGCCCGGCGGATCGGCTTGTGCGGCGTTTTGCGCCGCCGCTGGATTGCGCACCCTCCTTCTCGAGCGCGAGAAATTCCCGCGCGAAAAAGTTTGCGGCGATTGTTTGAATCCATCGTGCTGGCCCATATTGCGCCGGCTCGGAATCGCCGAGCGCGTCACGCAATTGCCGCATGGGGTTCTCGATGCCGTCGAATTCGTCGCTATTGGCGGCCAAAAGGTGATTGTCGATCTTCCCTCCGGCCGCAAACGCGAGATCGCGATCAAACGCAGCCTATTCGACCACCTATTGATGACGCGCGCACGCGAGCTCGGCACGTTTGTCCATCAGGAGTCGACCGTCACCGCTCTTGCGGGCCCGACGATGCCATACGTGAATCACGTATATGATCGGCGGTCGAATGAATATTGGAAATTAAAAACGGAGAAGGGAGAAAGTTTCAGCGCCCATCTTCTCGTCGCCGCCGATGGTCGCAACTCCACGGTCGCGCGGCTTTGCAACCTGCTTCCGCGACCGGAGCGCGAACGCATCGCGCTTCAAGCGGATATTCTATTGCCAAAGAATTTTGGCAATCGCGTTGTGCTGCAATTCCTCCACCACGGTTATTCGGGGCAGGCGCCAGTAGACTCCAATCAATTAAATCTTTGCCTCGTCAGCAAACCCTCGCAAATGCCGGCGCTACGCCGTTGGGCCGAGGAGCAGTTTGGTCTTTCGCAAAATCAACCGTGGCGGACGATCACTCCGCTCACCCGCGCGGCGATTCCGCCAGCTCACGAAAATCTTCTTCTCATCGGAGACGCAGCTCGTGTGGTTGAGCCATTCACCGGCGAGGGAATTTATTACGCGCTACGCTCCGGGGAGCTGGCCGCGAACGCGATTGTGAAGATCAGTCGTGGCGAAGATCGACGATCAGTCGAGCGCGAATATCGAAGTGGTCACGCGCAAATGTATCGGGGCCGATTATGGATCAATCGCCTCGCCCGCGCGGCGGTGTTGTCGCCGAAAATTGCCTCAGCGTTTTTGCGTCTCGCACAAATCCAGCCTTCGATTTTTCGATTGCTGACAAATAAAATCATCCACGCTTTGTAGCGCCGTCTCTGGCAGCAGAAAATCAGTGCGTTCTGCCGCTGAGGACAGCGGCAGCTACAACACTTGGCGGCACGCTTTCACCGTGTTTGCCATCAACATCGCGATCGTCATCGGGCCGACCCCGCCCGGCACCGGCGTGATGGCGGCTGCTTTCTTTGCGACTTCGTCGAATGCGACATCACCGACCAGCCGGTAACCGCGTTCGTTCGTCGCATCTTCCACACGACTAATTCCAACATCGACAATTACCGCGCCGTCCCGCACATGTTCGGACTTCACGAAGTTGGCGCGACCTATCGCCGCGATCAAAATGTCCGCCGAGCGCGTGATTTTTTCGAGATTGCGGCTGCGCGAATGCACGACCGTGACCGTCGCATCCGCGTCTTTATTTTTTTGCATGAGCAGAAGAGCAAGCGGTTTACCGACGATCATGCTTCGGCCCAGGATGACGACGTGCGCGCCGGAGATGTCGATCTTGCTTTCGAGCAGCAAGCGTTGAATGCCAAGCGGGGTGCATGGAACAAAACCGTCCGCCGCGGCGGACACGAGTTTCGCGACGTTTACAGGGTGAAATCCATCGACATCTTTGCGCGGATCAAGCGCCCGTACGATTGCCGCTTCATCGATTTGTTTCGGCGGCGGTGATTGCACGAGAATCCCATGAATGGCTGGGTCGCGATTCAACTCTTCGACCCGCGAAAGCAATTCCGACTGCGTCGTCATTGCCGGGAGCTCGAGCTTCACGGAATGCAAACCGAGCTCGCGGCTCATTTTATCTTTCGAGCGAACGTAGGCGCGCGACGCCGGATTATCGCCCACGAGAACGACGGCAAGGCCCGGTGTAACTCCTTTCGATTTTAGTTCCGCGATCTGGCGGCGAAGATCGACATAAACTTTCTCGGCAATCGCGCGGCCGTCGATCAGGTTTGCCATACAGTTAAGCTTGTCATGTTGAGCGGAGCGAAACATCTCTCATCAAAGCGAGACGCATCACATCCAAAACGGATCTTTCACTCCGCTCAGGATGACGCCGTTCGCTTCCGCTGCCATCGCTCAGGTTTGCCATGCGCTGAACGTAGATTACTCAGCGTCGTTCAACCAGCGACATCATCGCGTTTTGCAAACGCAATCGCTCGGTTTCGAACTCCTCGCCTGTCATTGTCGATCTTACACGGTACGGCTGGCCGATGAGCACGCGCACTTTGGCAAATGGCCGCGGCACGATAAATTGGTCCCAGCTCTTCAGTCGCCAGCAGCTCGAGTATTCCATGTTCACTGGCAACACCGCCGCGCCCGATTTTTGCGCGAGAAAGATTATGCCGGGTCCGAGCTCATAGGCCGGACCGCGCGGCCCATCCGGCGTGATCACCGCATCGCCGCCCGAAGCAAGAATGTTCGTGAGCTGCAAAATCGCGCTTGCACCCAGGCGTGAACTCGAGCCGCGCACGACATCGAATCCAAAGCGTTTGATGGCGTCAGCCAGCAGTTCGCCGTCACGACTTGCGCTGATCAAGGCGGCGCCGCGGCGACTGGAAAAGAAACGGCGGAGCACGAACGGAAAGATCAAGAGGCGATTGTGCCAGAGAGCGCCGATGTAATTTTCCTTCACCGGTTTTCCGGCAATGCCCGCGCGGTCGTCGATTTCAAAGCGCAGTGTGCGCGCCCAAAGTTGCAGCAAATGAAATCCAAACGCGATCAGCCAACGCGCGCGCCAACCTTCGATCTTCAATTTTTCTTACGCAAAGTTTCCGCCGCCTTATCCTGTTCGCCCCCGCGAATCCGTCCTCCGGCGGACCAGCGGTAAGCGCGCGGGTTGGGCAGACCGATTTGATCGAGAATCCGCCACACCACCGTGTCGACAAGATCGACAAGTGATTTTGGGCGGCTGTAGAAAGAGGGAATCGCTGGCAAAACAATCGCGCCCGCCTCGAGCAAGGTCACGACGTTGCGCGCGTGAATTAAATTCCAGGGCGTTTCGCGCGGAACGAGAATTAATTTGCGGCGCTCCTTCAAAAAAACATCGGCCGCGCGCAACAAAGCGCTGTCGCTGGAGCCAGAAGCGATCCTCCCGAGCGTTGCCATCGAGCAGGGAACGATCACCATCGCGTCGAAGTGGGCCGAACCGCTCACGAATGGCACGTTTAGATCGCTTTCAGGATGTCGCGAGACGCGCGAAGGAATTTTGAAATTATCCAGCTCCTGCGTCGCGACCTGCTCCGCATGAGCACTCATGATGAGATGAATCTCGTGCGCGGCGCAATCGATCTGCTCGAGCAGGCGTTGAAGATAAACCGTTCCACTCGCGCCGGTCGCGGCGATTACGAATTTCATCGCTCTGAGTTTGAATTTAATCGGAGAACAGGGCAATAAGATACACGATGGTAAAAAAACTCTTACATACTCGCTACCGCGTGACCGATCTGGAAAAGACGGTCGCGTTCTATAAAGATGTCCTCGGCCTGGAGGAGATTCGCCGGCACACTTCCGGCCGCGGCTCACAGCTTGTTTTTCTGAAAGCGCCGGGCAGCGACGAAGAAATCGAGCTCTGTAGGTTCGACCAAAGCGGACCGGTGGTGGTGGGGCCCGACCTGACGCATCTTGCCTTCGAAGTGGACGATATGGAAAAATTCGCGCGGGAAGCGGCGGCCAAAGGTTATCCGCTCTCCGACGGTCCGCACCGAACTGAACGCGGAGATGCGATTGCCTTCATCGATGCGCCGGAAGGCTACGAAATCGAATTAATCCAACGCGGGCGAAGTTCATAAGCATTCTGGCCGGGCATCTGCTTGCACCTTATAAATCTTTGCCGCTAATTTCCCGCTCATGAAGCGCCGCTTTCATCCGTTCATCCCTTTTTGTGCAGCAGCGCTGGCGCTTTGTTGCGTGGCAGCGACGCCATCCAACGATGAAGATGCCGATGCTGTCAAACCGACCGGGGTGCCGCACCGGTCAAACTCCAAGCGCACCCATCGGGCAACGGTGAAGCCTCGCGAAAGCGCGGAGCCAATCGAAATCCCGACCGCTCCGGGCGTAGTCCCGGCAACCGGTGCCAGCTCGGTCATCGTGATCAACGCGCACAGCGGAGAAGTTTTGTATGAAAAAAATCCGGACCAGATGCGACCACCCGCGAGCACGGAGAAATTGCTTACCGCTCTGATCATCGCGGAAAGCGGCTACCTCGATCGAGAAGTAACCGTCGAAGCAATCGATACCATGGCCGAACCGGTGAAGTTAAACATTAAGCCCGGCGAGACGTACCAACGCATCGATCTGCTGCGCGCGCTCCTCGTAAAGAGTCCGAATGACGTAGCGCGTTGTCTGGCGCGCGATAATGCCGGCAGCATCGCGGTCTTCGCTGAGCGAATGAATCAACGGGCGCGCGGGCTCGGTGCGACGAGTTCGCGTTTCGTTAACCCGAACGGCTTGCCTGTCCCCGGTCAGTATTCCACCGCGCGCGACCTGTCCATCATCGCCCGCGCCGCCTATGCCAATCCCACCATCCGATCGATCGTTTGCCTTCCGCAGCTTGTTTTTCGCTATGCCAACGGACACACGCGCGAACTCGAAAACACGAACAAGGTTTTGAAACGGCTTCCCTACTGTAACGGAATGAAGACCGGTTACACCGAAGCCGCGGGACACTGCTTGATCGCGAGCGGCTCGCGACCAGGCCGCGACGTCATCGTAGTCGTGCTCGGCGACAGCAAAGCCGGCGTGTGGCGCGACGCATCGGCACTCCTTTCCTGGGGTCTTTGGATGTAGCGCGGCACTGCCGCACGGCTCATGGCAGACATTTTTGCGCAGCAATTAGAAACGCTGCGCGCGCACGCGCTAGATCGACATCTGCGGGAGATCGGCAGCGCCCAGGGCCCAATTGTCGATCTTGCCGGCAAACGGCTGATTAATTTTTCCTCAAACGATTATCTCGGTCTGGCGAACGATCCCCGATTGCGCGAAGCCGCGATTGCCGCTATCGCCGAATTTGGCGTCGGCGCGGGCACATCGCGGTTGATCAGCGGAACGCAGTCCCCGCATCTGCGTTTGGAGATTGCGCTGGCAAAATGGAAAGGAACGCAGGCCGCGCTCAGTTTTAGCAGCGGATACGCCGCCGCGGTCGGGACATTGCCGGCGCTGGTCGCGAAGGGCGACGTTGTGTTGCTGGACAAGCTTTGTCATGCGTCGCTCATCGACGGCGCCAGACTGAGCGGCGCAATCATCCGGGTCTTTCCACATAATCATTTGGGTAAACTCGAGAGTCATCTCGAATGGGCGCAACGCGAACATGCCGGCAAGCGCATTCTCATCGTGACCGAGTCTGTTTTTTCGATGGACGGAGACGCCGCGCCATTGCGCGAGCTGCTTGAACTGAAAAAACGCTTCTGCGCGCTTTTACTGCTCGATGAAGCCCACGCCATCGGCGTAATTGGACCAAACGGTCGCGGACTCGCCGCGGCGGAGAACTTGAATAAAGATGTCGATGTCCAGATGGGGACGCTGAGCAAAGCGCTCGGCGTAAGCGGCGGTTATATTTGCGGCTCGCGCAGCTTGATCGAATGGCTGATTAATCGCGCGCGTTCGTTCATCTATTCAACAGCTCCCCCGCCCGCAATCGCAGCCGCCGCCTTGGCCGCCGTCGATTTCCTCGCCTCGCCCGACGGAGAAGAGCGCAGGTTATTACTTCGGCAACGAATCAAGCTGATGCAGGAACTTCTTCCGGTTCGTCCGGCAACACCGAATCGACCAGATAGAACTGTTGATCGCGTCAGTAGCGCAATTTTCCCTTGGGTCGCAGGCGCAGAACAAGCGGCGATCGATTTAGCGCGCGCGCTGCAAAAAGAAGGATTCTTCGTGCCTGCGATCCGTTATCCGACCGTGGCGAAAGGATCGGCGCGATTGCGCATTACAGTAACGGCCGCGCACAGCGAGGACCAAATCCGCGCGTTATGCGAAGCGATCGCGCGGCTGAGTGCCTGAGGGAAATCGTCGGTCCGATTACGGCGTAGACGATGCCGCCGACGTGCGGAGCTGGAGTCCGAGGAATGAAAATCAAAATCGCCACGTGTCTGAATGCGAGCAACGACAATGCGGCCGAACTTGCCCGGCATCAGACGTTGGAGCAGAGGCTGATGGCGAAGTGCATGCCGAAAGCAAGGAGCGGCTGAGCGCCAGCGCGCAAGGCAAGTATTTTTTCCGTTTTTAGAGAAATCGCCCCAGAATCGGTTCCAGTTTCTTCACCGTTGCGGCCGGCCAAAGCCTGCGCTCCGTCACCAAGGCCGAATCAAGAGCGGAATGTTCCGGCCAGTTCGCCTCCATTGGCAGACGCGGGATAAGATCGACAAGTACCTTCTTCGCCGTCTCGGCATTCGCCACCAGATGGCCGATCACGGTCTGCGCGGAGACCGGTTCCTCTTCCACCTTCCAGCAATCGTAATCTGTGATCATCGCCATGGTGGCAAGCGCGATCTCCGCTTCACGGGCCAGTTTCGCTTCCGGCAGATTGGTCATGCCGATAACGTCAAAGCCGTTCCGACGGTTGAGCTCCGATTCGGCGCGAGTCGAAAAGGCCGGTCCATCCATATTCACATAAGTGCCGCCATTGTGAATCGTGATGCCAAGAGAACGCGCCGAGTCGGCAATGAGATTGCGAAGCTTGGTGCTGATCGGCTCAGCAAAAGAAATATGCGCGGCGATTCCTTCGCCGAAAAAAGTGTGCTCGCGGCGCAGGCTGGCGCGGTCGTAAAATTGTGAAGGGAGCAAGACGTCCCGCGGCGCATATTTTTCCTGGAGACTCCCGACTGCGGTCACCGAAATGATCCAGCGCACGTTGAGCGAACGCAGCGCCCAAATGTTCGCCCGATGATTCAACTCGTGCGGCAGAAGGCGATGGCCACGGGCGTGTCGCGGCAAAAAATAAACCTGCCAGCCACCCACCTGGCCGCCAATGAGCAAGTCCGAAGGCGGTCCAAATGGAGTGTCGATCTTATGCTCGGTCGCATCGCGCACCTCTTCCATTTGATACAAGCCGCTGCCGCCAATAATTCCGATCGCTGGAACTTCGTCTTTCATTCCCGAAAGCTTTCGAGATTAAATCCAGAAGATCGACAAGATGGAAAGTCGATAATGGCGAAGACCGCGCGGCGGTGTATTATTTTCGCCCGTCCATGCCGAAATTTTTCATTAAAACTTACGGTTGCCAGATGAACGAGCGCGACTCGGAACAAGTCGCCCACTCGCTTGTCACGCGCGGCTATGAGCGGGTTGCGAACGAAGCGGAGGCCGACGTCGTGCTCCTCAACACCTGCTCAGTGCGCGACATGGCCGACCAAAAAGCGCTCGGGAAAATGGGCATGCTCGGACAAATCGCAAAGCGCCGGCCGGGAGTCGTGTTCGGCTTTCTTGGGTGCATGGCGCAGGCGCGCGGCGAGTCGTTGCTCAAAAATTTGCCGCATGTCGATCTTGTCGTGGGCACGCAAAAGTTCCATCGCGTCGCGGATTACGTCGAGCAGGTTTTCGAGAAAAAAGGATGTCGCCGAATGGACGATCCGCGCTTTTCGATCGTCGATATTGGCGATGAGCCTGGCTCGCAGGAAACAATCCGGGAGCAGCAACTCGCTCCAAAGCAGGCGACCGCTTTTGTTTCGATCATGCAAGGCTGTAACATGCATTGCACATTTTGCATCGTCCCGCAGACACGCGGCGCCGAGCGCAGCCGTTCTATCGAAGAAATTGTGCGCGAAATTCGTGACCTCGTTTCGCACGGCGTTAAAGAAGTCACGCTGCTCGGACAAATCGTAAACCTTTATGGTCGCCACGAGTTTCCGAAGATCGACAATAAAAGTCCATTTGTGCAGCTACTTGAAGCTGTGCATGAGATCGACGGCCTCGAGCGACTTCGTTTCACCTCACCGCATCCGATCGGGTTCCGCGACGACCTCATCGACGCAATTGCCTGGTTGTCCAAACTGGCGGAGCACGTTCATCTGCCCCTGCAATCCGGTTCCAACAAAATCCTCAAAGCAATGCACCGGACGTACACGGCTGAGAAATATGTCGATCTTGTCGATCGCATCCGGCGGGCGCGCGATGGGATTGCGATTACCACCGATGTGATTGTCGGTTTTCCCGGTGAAACTGAGGCTGATTACAAACAAACGCGCGAGCTTGTCGAACAAATCCAGTTCGACAACGCCTTTATCTTTCGCTATTCACCGCGGCGCGATACTCCAGCCGCGGAGATGGGCGACCAAATCGACGAACACATCAAAGGAACGCGCAATCAGGATCTGCTCCGGGTCGTAAATGAATCAGCACGCCGCGCGGGTGAGCGCCTGGTCGGTCGCGATGTCGAAGTTCTCTGCGAAGGCCCGAGCAAAACGAATCCGGCGCGATTGATGGGCCGCACGCGGGCGAACAAGATCGTCGTGTTCGAAGGGAGCGACACGTTTGTGGGAGAGATGGTCGATGTGCGGGTGCAACAGGCGAATGGATTCAGCTTGTATGGAACGCCGGTCGTGCAAACCTGACGCCCGTTTAACAACGATCGCGGCATGATTTACCACCTGTCTTTGCAATTCGCCGGCATAATCGCGGGAGCATTTCTGATTTTGATCAGTTTGCCCGGCCTGCTCAAACCCGATCTCGCCGGTGTGGCGCAACGATTTCCGCGTTCCCGCGTCGCCGGCGTTGTTCTGCTCACTGTCGATCTTGCCTGGAGCTTCTGGCTGCTGGCGACGATGGAGATGGGAGAATTTTCCGCTTTTCGCAAGCCGCTGCTCATCGCATTGCCGATCGGTTATGTGCTCGCCGTGCGTTTTCTCGACGAATTTCTCCCTGTGCGCGCGCTTGGCATCCTCTGTTTGCTCGCCGCCGAACCGCTGCTCGACGCAGCCTTTCTGCGCTACGAAGCGAGCCGCTTGCTTATCACGGTGTTCGCTTATCTGCTCATCGTCGCCGGGCTGTTCTGGGTCATGATCCCGTACTTGCTTCGCGATCAAATCAACTGGAGCGCGCGCAGCGCCGTACGCTGGCGGCTGATGCACGGCGTCGCGTTGCTCTATGGCGCCGCCATTCTCGCATTCGCGTTTTTACGATACTGAAAATTTGTAGCGGCGGTCCATGACCGTCGTTCCAATAGGTCGGCGCTCATAGAGCGCCGCTACAGCAAAAGACATGAAACGGATTCTCGTGATCCGGGGCGGAGCGATTGGTGATTTTATTTTAACGTTGCCGACGCTAAAGGCATTGCGTGACGCGTACCCTCACGCACACATCGAGATCCTGGGTTACAAAAATATCGCGGTTCTGGCGGAGCATCGGTTTTACGCGCAAGCCGTCCGCTCAATCGAATACGGACCGCTCGCGAGCTTTTTCGCAAAGAACTCGGAACTTTCTGCGGATCTGGCCGATTACTTCGCAGGTTTCGATTTGATCATCAGCTATCTTTACGATCCCGATGGGATCTTTGAGATGAATCTGCGCCGGTGCGGCGTAGAAAATCTGATTCAGGGCCGGGGCAAGATCGACAATCACGGCCATGCGGCCGAACAACTCGCCCGCCCGATCCAAGAGATCGGAGCGCCAATCAGCGATTTCGCGGCCAAATTGTACCCTTCAAGCGAAGATCGACATGCTGCGGCGAAATTTCTCGGCGATGATACGGGCACAATCATCGCGTTTCATCCCGGCAGCGGGAGCGAAAAGAAAAATTGGCCGCTCGAAAATTGGATCGATCTCGGGAATCACTTGCTCAGCCAGAAAGATTTTGGCGGATCAATCATGATTATTTGCGGCGAGGCAGACGAAGATCAAGTCGCGCGACTCGAATCGATTTGGGCAAATCGACGCGTTCGCTTTGCCAACGGTTTACCATTGCCGCATCTCGCGGCTCTTCTCGAAAATGCGATCTTTGCCGGACATGACAGCGGAATTTCGCATCTCGCCGCAGCGGCCGGTGCAAACTGCATTTTGCTGTTCGGCCCTACAGATCCGGAAGTTTGGGCGCCGAGAAATGAGAATGTGCGCGTGATTCGGGCGCCGAATGGGAAAATCGGCGGCATTGCGGTGCAGGACGTGGAAGAAGCTGTAGCCGCTGCCCTATGGGCGGCGCGATGCGCGAGTGAATAACGCCTATGGTGAAGAGAGCGTCAATGCGACGCGGCTACAGTTGAATCACGCGCTGATGCGCATCGGCATCAGCACATACAGAAATGGCGTCTGAATTTTCAAGACGCCCGGGCTCATCTCGTCGATCAAGTCGAGAAAAACCTCGTCCTCGGTCAGATTGCGCAATGGCGCCATTAAAAATTCCGGATTAAAAGCGATGGACAAATCGCGACCTTTGTAAGCGACGGGAAGCGATTCCTTGGCTTCGCCGACCTCGGGGGTGTTGGCGGTGATCTCGATGTTGTTTTTGCTGAAGTTCAGTTTGATCGAGTTCGACTTGTCGCTTGCGAGCAGGGAAACGCGCCGCAACGAATTCAGGAAAGTCTCGCGCTCGAGCGTGACGCGCTCTTTCGCTTCCGATGGGATGACCTGCTTGTAATTTGGGTAGTTGCCTTCGATCAACTTGGAGACGAGCAACGTGTTGTTGAGATCGAACGCAATCTGGCCGCTGCCCATGCTCACTTTCACCTCGCCGTCTTCGTTGAGCAGGCGCTGCAACTCCGTCACCGCTTTTGTCGGTACAATGATGTCGGCTTCGTGGCTGCGCGGGAATTCCAGTTCGATGTCGAGCATGGCGAGCCGCCGTCCGTCCGTCGCTACGAGCGTGAGCTTGTTTTCCTTGAAGCTGAAAAGCACGCCGTTGAGCACATAGCGCGTTTCATCGGTTGAAATCGCATACGAAGTTTTGCGCAAGCCGTCGTGCAGATCTTTTTGCCGGATGGTGACAACTTTGGCGTCTTCGAATTTCGGCAACGGCGGAAATTCTTCCTCGGGCAAGCCGAGAATTTTGAAAAAACTTTGCCCGCTCCGGATCGACGCGGTGTTTTTTCCATCGACATCGAACTGGATTTCGCTCGAGGGCAGCTCGCGGATAATGTTGAAGAGGCGACGCGCCGGCAGCGTGGTCGCGCCCTCTTTTTCCACCTGCGCTTCGAAACTGCCGCGAACACCGACATCGAGATCGGTCGTGGTGAGATGAACTTCGTTGCCGTTGGCTTGCAGGAGCACGTTGGAAAGAATCGGCAGCGTGGTTCGAGTGCTGACCACGTTTTGGACTTGCTGCAGACCTTCGAGCAGTTTTTCTTTCGTGACGCTGAATTTCATGAGGGCAAGGAGCGCTTAAGATGTAAGGCTTCCGATTTTATTCGGCAACCGTAAACTCTCTCGCGCTAAGATCGACAAGTCCACTCAGCGTTGCAACGAACTGTCGATGAAAGAAATTGTCTGACGCAGGCTGTCCTGCTCGTGCATGCGCTTCTTTACCAGTTTGCAGGCATGAAGGACCGTGCCGTGATCGCGACCGCCAAATGCGTCGCCGATTTCGTTGAGCGACGCTTTCGTGAGCTCGCGCGCCAGATACATCGCGACCTGGCGCGGAAAAGCAATATTGGCCGGGCGCCGTTTGCTCGTCATATCGGCCAGACGCACGTCGAAATGTTCGGCCACCCGCCGTTGAATTTGCTCGATCGTGACGGAATGCCGCGCTTCCTCCTGCAAAATGTCTTTGAGCAGATGTTCGACGACTTCCTGGGTGAGCTCCTTTCCACTGAGTGAAGCAAAAGAGGCGACGCGCATGAGCGCACCTTCAAGACGACGCACGTTTGTGCGAATGCGATTGGCGAGAAATTCGAAAACATCATCGCGCAGTTTGATCTGCATCGTCCGCGCTTTCTTGCGCAAGATCGCCATGCGCGTCTCGATGTCCGGTGGCTGAAGCTCGGCGGTCAGTCCCCATTCAAAGCGCGAAACGAGCCGCTTCTCCAGGTTTCTGATCTCCGAAGCGGGCCGGTCGCTTGAGAGCACGATCTGTTTATGACCGTCAAAAAGCGTGTTGAAAGTGTGAAAGAATTCTTCCTGCGAGCGTTCCTTGCCGCCGAGAAATTGAATGTCGTCGATCAAGAGCAGATCGGCCTGGCGATAACGCTTTCGGAATTTTACCAGATTGCTGTGTTGAATCGCGTCGATGAATTCGTTGATGAACAGTTCGCTCGAGAGATACATCACCTTCGCGCCTTTCTTTTTCGCCCACACATATTGGCCGATCGCCTGCATTAGGTGCGTCTTGCCCAGGCCCACGCCGCCGTAAATAAACAGCGGGTTATAAGTTCTCGCCGGTAATTGCGCCACCGCCAGACTGGCCGCATGCGCGATCTCGTTGTTAGGACCGACGACAAACGATTCGAACGTGTTTCGTGGATTGAGCCCGAGCGCGCTGCCGACCGATTTCGTGTCGCGGGGCGAATCTGAGGCCACCTCCTTCAACGCAGCCGCGTCCTCAGCCACCTGCACTGAAGTTCCAGGCGGCGAAGAGAATTTTACTTCGCGCGGGCCGCCAAAAGCGGTGACGATGGCCGCTTGCAAGGCGGCCATGTGATTACTCTCGATCCAAAATTGGTAGATGTTGTTTGGAACACGGAAAGTGAGCGAGTTGTCGGTGGCGTCGATCAATTCCACGGCGGAAAACCAGCGCTTGAACGTATCGGCGCTGACCTGTGGCTTTAAAGCGGCGGACAATCGCTGCCACAACTGAGTGCAATTCTCGTTCATAGCGACTTGTTAACAGCGTTACACAATTGCCACAAAGGCTCTTACCGAGGGAAATTGGTCAGCGAAACGACGCCGATGCTTGGGCGTCACTGCACCTGCAACGCAGAGAAAACGCTCGGAAAAAATACCAAAAACGTCTAAATACGAGGGGGAAGCGCTTCCCGCGCACTTCCGCAGCGCCTGGGTTGCGGCAAGATCGACATCTGATTTGCGTCGTCGGTGTAGAAAGGTTAAGGCCTCGCTCATTCTCGCTTGTAGGAGTTTTATCGGAAGCTGTTCACATCTTATTCACATCCACTCCCTTTTCGCCCTGCCAGCGGCTTCAGATTAGAAACCGCGGTCTACATCGACAAGAAAAAATCTTAATTTTATTTTCGTCGCACATAAAAAAAAACTTGACTGAAAAATCAAAACAAGCGTGGCCGAAAACGGCAAAAATGGTCCCTTCGTGCGGAGTTGACTCCGAAAGTCCCGCGACGGCGGGACGAGTTGACCGAATTAGCGCACACGCGCATTTTTGCCCCCTTTGAAGCACGTTTCGCCCTCGATCCACGCGCCGGAAATGAATTTGAACCAAATTAGAATAGCGAACTGGAAATCCGGGCGCGCTGTTTCTTCCCAGTCGCGGGCAAAATAGCCATGCGCATCTTTCTCGTCGTCTCGGTCGCGATGTTTTCCGGCATCTCGTCCATCCATGCCGCCGATGAACTCCTGCCGCCGTTTGGTTTTCGCTGGAACGACCCGATGACGCGCGTGGAAGCGGTTTTAAAAGGCGCGAAAGCACAGATCGTGTCACGCGAAAAAAAAGAAAGCCGCGAAGTGTGGACCGTTGAAGGCCTCGTTCATCCCGGATTGAAGCGCACGCTCTTTACTTTCAAGGGGAGATCGCTCTTCGGCGTCGAGCTGCAATATGAATATCCCGATTGGACGATCGAGCGTTACAACCAGCGCATGGGAGAAATCCGCAAATATTTCGATGAAAAGTACGGGACGGGCAAACTAGTCTCCCGCTCGCGCGATACCGATACCGAAGTCATCCAAACACTGGTCGGCTACCAATGGGTGGTGGGCGCGACGATGCTCGAACTCTTCTATTTCTCCGCCCAGCACGACACGCTCGTCTTTCGCACGATCACGGTCGATTACAAAGCGCTTTGACCAACGAGCGATTGTCGATCTTTTACTCGCCCCTGTTTTGTTTCTTTTTGCAACCGCTTCAAACGACTCGATAAGCTTGCCTTCGCCGCCGAGCTCATTCGATCGATAAAAAGAATTCCGTTGAGATGATCGGCTTCATGCTGCAAGGCGCGCGCCAACAAACCGGTCGCTTCGATTTCGATCGTTTTATTTTCCAGCGTTTGCGCGCTCACACTTACAGATTCCGCCCGCTCGATTTCACCCGTGATCTCGGGAAAACTGAGACAGCCTTCTGTTCCAACTGCGCTGCCCTCGCTCAGAGTAATCAATGGGTTGATCAAGACCAGCGGCATCGCCGCCTTTGGATCGACATCTTCGCCGTTTAACTTCATCGTGCTCGGCCGATCTTCGACTTGGGAAATGTCGAGCACCGTGAGCTGCAAAGGCTCGCCCACTTGTTGTCCGGCGAGGCCGATGCCGTTCGCGGCGCGCATGGTCTCGAGCATGTTCTGCGCAAGCTCGCGAATGCGATTGTCGATCTTATCGATCTGTTTGCCTTTTGCGCGCAGGATCGGATCGCCGTACTGCAAGATCGACAATCTCATTTTTCCTCGCGCATAAACGACGGAAGATTTTTCACGCCCGCCAGTTTCAAAGCGTCCATCACTTTGACGATGGCGCCCCACGACGCCTTTTTGTCGGCTTGCAGGGCCAGCGTCGATTTACGATCCGCTGGCAAATCGCGCACCGCCGCCTCCAATTCGTCAACCCCGACACTTTGCCCATCCAGTTGGATCGCGTCATTTTGATCGACACTCACGATTGCATGCTCGAGCTCGGCCGGCCGCTTGGTCGCGGTTTTTGATTCCGGCAAATTGATCTGAACTTCCGGCTGGTCCTTTTTAAATGTCGTCGAAACGACAAAGAAGATGAGCAGGATGATGAGGATATCGACCAGCGA
Source organism: uncultured Chthoniobacterales bacterium (assembly GCA_955652255.1). Lineage (GTDB taxonomy): Bacteria > Verrucomicrobiota > Verrucomicrobiia > Chthoniobacterales > UBA10450 > UBA10450. Next base: position 18,205 of record CATPAW010000066.1, read on the forward strand.
AACGATAATGATGGTGGGTGCCCTGCGCTTGCGGACGACGAAGTTCATAGCGTGGGATGGGCGCGCGCTTTACACCACCGGCGTCGGCGTCGGCGCTGTTATCAGCGGTGGAGATTTAGCCGGCGTCACTTCGCGGGAAGAGCGCCCATAGTAACATTTGCTGATCAACTCCACGACCAGCGTTTCCATTTCCACCGACATTACTTCCACTTTCTTGGAGAGATAACTGAAGGCGATTAACGTCGGCACCGCGATCGAAAGTCCGAAGACGGTTGCGTTCAGCGCTTCGGCAATCCCAAGCGCGATTTGGCGCGTATCCGATGCGCCCGAGCTCAAGCCAAGATGCGAGAAAACGTGCACCAGACCGGAGACCGCGCCGATCAACCCGAGCAGCGGCGCGATCCCGGTGATGACTTCGAGAACAATGAGCCCTTTCTCCAGCCGCACCATTTCGTGACGCGCGCGCGTTTCCACTGCTTCCACATTCTCCGAACGCGGCCCGCGCAAGTGCTGGAGCGCAACCCGCGCGATCCGTGCCAGTGATGACGGGTCATGTTGCACAATCCGCGCCAAACGCTCGGCGCTTCCTCCTGGCATGAGCCGTTCGATCTCGCTTTGGATGACGAGGGGCATCACATTCTTTTCGCGCAAAGCGATGCCGCGCAAAATCATTGTCGTCACCGAAACGATCGAGCAGATGAGCAGCGGCCACATGAAAAGCCCGCCCCTGACGAAGAAGCTCATGATCGTCCGCACCGTTTCGGATACCCCGGCAATTAGAGCAATGGCGATCATCAGTTAGCGTACATCGTAAACGACATTTCCTCGTCCAACCCCTCAGCCGGCAGCGTGTCCGCCACATCCTCTGGAATCGGCGGTAACTGGATTTCGAGCACAGATTGGAGACATACGTTTGCGAAAGATTCGTTGGAGCTGTTTTCGACGACCTTGAGATTGGCCACGCGACCGCTTCGGTCAACCGAAAAGACCAGACGTAAGGTGCCGATGCTGACCAGATCGCGCTGCCTGGAGACATAATAGTACCAACGCGAGCCGACAGCGTCGTAGAGAGTTTTTTGATATCGACCCAGCGGCGTGCCAATCGCGTTCACCGCCGATGCACCACGATTCGTGATCGATCCCGACAATCGAGTTTGACGTTTTTGCGCGCGATATGCGGAGCGCGGCTGTTCTGGCGTCGGAACAACGGAAGGCCGGACTGTCGGAGTCGGCGTCGAGGTTAACATCGCGAATTGCTCTGAGTCCGTGACCGGCGTCGGCTGAGGTGTTGGTTGCGGCGGTTCGGACGGTTTGGGACTTTCCTGCGGTGCCGCACTGGGCTGTGATTGCGCGCCTTCGTTCGGCAGCGAGTACTGATGCGTTTCCAAATCGACCCCCGGCCGGTCGATCCCCTGCTGCGACGGCAAGGGCATGCCGCCTGTGGCCGGTTGTTGACTTGCCGCAATCGAATTGGCGTTTGATTCAAATGTTTTTTCTTTCGGCGCCTCCGCCGATTGCTTCGATTCGTCCGTCTCCATGAACGCGGGATTCTTCGGAACAACCGGTGGCGGCGTGGAAAGATCGACAATCGTTAGCTCGACCGGTTTTTCCTGGACCGGCAGCGGTGGGGAAAAAACGCCGCCCAGACCGGCAAGCGTGAACGCGACCAACAGATGAATGAAAAGCGCTGCCAGCAGCGCCCATAAAACTTTTCGAGCTTCCTGCTTTCGATCTATCGCGACATCGCCCGGTTGGGCAAACATGATCTCGGCCGTCGTCATGAGAGCGCTCTATAAATAATGATAAGGGAGTCGGGCGTGGAATCTTCGGATTCCGAGCGAGCGAACATTATCTCACGCGCGATGCGGTGACAAATTACCTGGAGGGACATGCGCTTTCGTGTCCCTCTTGTTGGCGCCCGACGGCGCGGCGCCCTCCATATGCATGGGTTTTGTTCATTCTCGCATGGTGAAACAAATACTGCTGCGCGTAACCGCCGTGTTTCCCGAAATACGTTTCCGAAAATGCGCGCAATCGTTGCCCCGTCACTTTTCTCCTCCGCCGAAAATATTTTTCTTTCAAGACGCGTTCGATCCAGACGTCGATCGGGAATGCGCGCAAACGTTCGTAGGCAAAGAGCATCACACAATTAGCAACCTTCGCACCCACGCCGGGCAGCTCGCAGAGTTTTTCGCGAAGATCGACATCGGGAAGCGCCGCCAAGGCATCGAGATCGGCCGCGCGCGAATGGACGAGCCGCGCGGTCGCGAGTAAATTCGGTGCGCGATAACCAAGTGCGCATTCGCGCAACTCCTTTTCTGAACTTTTCGCCAACTGCGCCGGCGATGGAAATGTGTAAACGGTGTAGTGGTCGATCTTGCGTGCGTCGCCAAAACGTTTGCGCAGCGCTCGCGAAATCTGGCGAATGTGCGCGACCTGTTTCACCGACGAACAAATGAATGTCGCGAGACACTCCCACTTTGGTTGGCGAATGATTCGCAAACCCCGACAAAAATCCCGCGCCGCGTTCATCGTCGGATCATTCGGAAATGACGCGCAAATTTCCGAAAGCGGATGATCGAGCGCGAAATAGTCTGCGATGATATTGCGTAGCGCACGCGTCTCGCGTGCTGGTTGCGGTGTCTCGCCGCCACGAACCTTTATCACCTTTCCAACTTGCTCCACATGAACCGCCCGATCGCCAATCGTCCCACAAAATCCATTGTCGATCTTTTCCCAATGAAACACCTGCCCGGATTTGAGTGTCATTGCCAGATCGAAATCGGGCGCTGGAATTTGAACGAATTTCATGGTGGATCGAGCAGTCCCTTGCTCGATGCTAAAGTTTAGCGGCAGAGCGGCCATTATTTAGCATCGCGCGACGGACCGCACGATCCACCTTGCGCCTTCGGAAAATTCTGTCACCTAAGATCGACATGGACGGACGGCTCGCCATCGATAGCGGGGTTCTGCTTCTTTATTTTGTCCTCATCATTTCGATCGGCCTCTACATGGGC
>CATPAW010000067.1 GCA_955652255.1 uncultured Chthoniobacterales bacterium
ATCGACTCAACTTCCTGCGGATCAAAATAACGGGCCGTGTCCCCCCCGACTTCGGGCAGGCTGCAAGCGCTGCTGCAAGCAACCGGCACGCCGACGACCAGCGCTTCAGCCACGGGAATTCCGAAACCTTCAAACAGCGATGGAAAAAGCAGACAGGCGGCCCCGCTGACGAGCGCATGGAGTTCTTCGTCCTCAACGTAACCAAGCATCCAAAGCCATCCTTCGCCTTTTGCCCGCTCGAGCTGTTCTATTAACGCCCCTTCCGCAGAAGAAGCACTTCCGACCAGTACGAGCGGTATTGCCACTCCGCGTCGGCGTACGCGCAGGAGCGCATCGAGAAGCTTTTTATGGTTCTTATGCGGCCAGAAGTTGCTAGGAAAAATCGCATAACGCGAAGGGAGCCCGAATTTCTTTTTTGCCCTGTCAATTGCCTCCGGCGAGGCGCTTCCGGAAAGAAACTGCGGACTGGGAGAGGGATACACCACTTTTATTCGCCGCTCGTCGCAGCCGTAAGTCCGCGCGAGATCTTGCCTTGCGAATTTCGAGAGCGCAAAAACCAGGTCCGCCGATCCGATCGCAGTGCCGAATGCGAAGTCGCGTCGCGACCGCTCGGCCGGCTCAAAGAAATACGGATACGCCAGATGTTGAAGATCGGGAAGGCAGGAAGCGACCTTGAAGGCGCGGTCTGCATCATAGATATCGAGCGTATCGGGATACCAATAAACGACCCAATCGGGCCTGATTTCCTCGATGGCCCTGCGCTCGTTGGCTGCCCAGATAGTATTTTGCGGGCCGGGAAGATACTGGCGCGCCATATTGTCTGGCAGGGAGGCGCTAATCTCTTGAAAATTAAGGGGCGTCAGACCAACGTGGATCGAAAGCTCTGGATTTCTGGCGAGTGCGCCCGCGAGGCCAAGGAAATATCCAACGATCCCTCCGCTGGATTGGGCCCGCAAAATCCGCGCGCTAAAATAGATTACCAACTGCCCACCTCGGATTCTTAGTTGCTTACAGGGAAACCGTCGCTTCTTCCAGCGAGCATACGCAATCCCTCGCCAGCGCAACCCCACAATTCAAGGACCTTTTTTTCGGCTTCTTTGGGAAACAGTTTGCTGATTTCAGCATCGGTCATGAGGTCGTGAATCAAGCGCATTAGTTCGCAAAGGACCCCAGGGGTCAGTTGCAAATTCGAATATTGGGCGACGAGCCTCTGAATTTCCATGAAACGCAGCCAACTGCCCGTCGCAGTCTTTGTGCTCGGGTATTCGCGGATGCAAGCGACAGGGAAAGGGACCCAATCGGGATCGCCAAGAGTAAGGAGCCGAAACCAAATCTCGGAATCCAGGACGTAATGCAAGTCGCTATCGAGCTGCCCGCCCGCCTTTTGCAGCGCTTCGCGTCGAATAAAAGTGGCAGGTTGCAGGATGTAATTGAGTCCCGCGACGAACGCACGTCGGTTGAAACGGAACTTATCCGGATAAAACGGGCGGCGCGCCTTGCCCGCTTGATCGGTCCGGAACCCGATACCCATGTGAAAGGGGGCAGCTGGGTTCTTTTTGCATGCGTTCTCCATGTGCTGAAAGGCGCCAGGCTCATAAAAATCATCGGTGTTCAACCACGCAACGAGGCTGCCGCGCGCGAGACGCAAACCCTTATTGATTGCATCCGCCTGCCCTTCGTCCGGCTCGGAAATAAAGTGTGCGCACCGGCTGCGGAAAGGCTCAACTGCCGCAAGTGTCTCCGGGTTGGACTGGCCGTCCACAAAAATGACCTCGTAGCTCGCACCTTTTTGAGCGAAGATGCTTGCGAGACATTCCGAGACAAACTCGGGAGGCTGGTTATAACTGGGCACCACAATCGAGATCGCAGGCTGCATAAATTGTCCGTCCGTTCTAGCGTGCGGCGCCCGACCCATCAGCCGCGCTGTTCGAAGCAAGTCTTTCTTCCATGGCCTTGTACAAGGCATCCATTTTCAGAAGCTTCTGTAACCTTGCCTGTCGGTCGGCATCAATCTCTTCATAACGCCGGACCAACTCTTTATGCTGGGCATTGGCGTCGAGCAACGCCTGAATGATGCGTCCCTCGGGATGGCGCAGCAGCGCTTCCGTCGCTTCCGCTTCGCTGTGCGGAGTGCGCTCGCGCGGGCTCGCGACGACACACATGTCGTAATGGTGAAAAATTGCTGGTTCAAAATAAACAAAAGGCGCTCCGACATCTGAAAAAAGGCGCGCGATAGACGCCTTGCTAAAAATGTACAGATGCTCGGCCGGCCTGAGCATCTCGAGAAAACGATCCTTATTTCGCACGATTTCCTCGTACGTGCGGCCAACGGGAAAACAAGGCGTTTGAACGATCATGAAGCCGTCCGGGTTTAGCAGTTCCATGCAGCGTCGCATTGTGGTACGGGGATCGGGCAGATGCTCGAGAACGTCGAAATGCAGGATCAGATCCAGGCTGCGCGGCTCGAGATCCTGCTTTTCGATCGTGCCTGTAAGCATCGGGACGCCAAACGCGGACTTTGCGTATTCCACCAGCCAGGGACTCAGTTCCAGACCCGCTGCATCAAATCCGGCCCATCGCATCAAGGCGACGAATCCTCCGTGGCCGCATCCCAATTCGAGCGTCCGCGCGGGCGGGAGGCGGCATTTGAGAACAGTTCTCATCCAATGCATACAGCGCTCGTTCAGATCGTTGCGCGCCCGCTCCGCCAAGCTTGGATACCCGTCCTGGACTACGAACGATTCGTAGTAGCTGCGCCCATAAAAATCGCTGGCATCGTCGATTACGTCGAATCTCTCCGCCGGCGGCCAGTTCTTGAGCACGAGGGTCTGGCAATTTTCGCAACAGAAGTATTCAGGTGAAAAATCGGTGAGATCGGTCTCTCCGCACCAGCAGGGATGAGTGGAATTCATCGTCAAGAAATATGTGGCCAAAACCGGCTTGACGGCGACGTCCGGTCGCCGAGCGCCTCTTCGCGGTTAAGCGTAACCACTGAGCCACGCGAATCTGGCATGCCTCCCGGCAAGCGTCAAGCGTCTCGAGGATGCAGGGCCGTTTATTGGTTGTCCGTTTGTCGACACACGACCAGCTCTGCGCGCATGTAACGAATCTGCGCGTTCAAACACGGATTCATTATCCTATGGCGTTCATCAACAACCTGCATAGAGAAACTGCAGACGGATTCCGTCGGGATTGCGAAACGCCGAGATTGACCGACTCGTTTCCAGAACGTAATCTTTTGCAGCATAAGGGAGCGGATCGGGCATCGTGGAATCGGGAAATTAGGACATTTCTATTCGTGGTGCCGGTAATTACGGGAACGAACCTCTGATTTTTCCATTTTCATCGCTAAAGGAACTCGATAGTTATGTTTCGGCGTATAGCTCTGCTCAAAGCCTTCGGGTCAGCCCATCTAACCACGTCGCGCGGCAACTTAATGGCCCATGTATCCGAGAGGTTTCGAGTGTGACTAAAGAACGAAGAAAGGCGGATCGAGCGTCCAGTTTCTCATCACTTCGTCGACAACGCGATGATGGCCACGATTTGCTCCTCTCTCGCGCGGCCTATCGACGCTCGAACACGTTCTCAAACAGAGTATTTGTCGACGTAAGCAGTCGATCCTTAGAGTGAGTTAGCTCCCAAGAAAATTAGTTCAGATGGGTAGACCGCTAGTCTCAATTCTCTTACCGTCTCTCAACGCTTGTGAGTTTCTCGACGCACGCATCGAGTCTCTTCTAACCCAAACGTTCTCCAATTGGGAGGCGATCGTCCTCGATAGCCATTCCAGCGATGGTAGTTGGGAGTTTTTTAAATCGATCGCATCCACTGATTCCCGTTTTCGGCTCTGCCAGGTTCCACGGGATGGGCTTTACGCCGCACTTAACCGGGGCATGCAGCTCGCAAGTGGCGAATTCCTGCACATTGCCACTTGCGACGACACAATGGCTCCGGAGTTTCTCACTGATATGCTAAACGCATACGCCCAATGTCCTGGGGCGGGCATTGCTGTATGCGACCTATTGTTTATCGATCGCAACGGAGATGAGCTTTCGCCTGCGGATTTGATTGGTCATTTGACGGTGCGCGCGACTAAGGATTTGTTGAGTTTGGATACCGTTCGCACTTCTGTCCCGGGAGAAATATGCCGTCATCTCAATTACCGGCCTGCCCCTCACGATTGCCTGCTGCATTTTGCCGGACGCAGTGTTTATTGTTCTCTAACGCAACTGGTTGTTCGCATGTCGTCCATAAAAGCGGTGGCACCGTTTGAAACCAAGATAGGTTCTATTGCTGACTACGAGTGGTTGCTTCGTCTCACCGCTCACGCCGGTTCGGTGCATTTGCCAAGAAAACTGGCAATGTGGCGCTATCATGGAAATCAGCTCAGCCTCCATCGAGATGACTCGCGCCTAGGTTCCATGAGGGTGATGGGCAAGCGCACCCTGCGGGGAATTTGCGAGCGCCAGCCGCGCCTGTTGACTCGGAATGACTGCGAGGCACTCCTGTTGCCTTACAAAATTCTAATGGCGCGTTCGGCGATTGGCCACGTTTATCGCTGGTTTGAATCCGCCATTAGACTCTCGTGGATGGTTTTTGACAGGCCTGCCGCCACTTGGCGCGGACTTCGTCGAGCGAAATTTAGATTCGGCACGCGGCGATACTCTTTGCTTCCGATGATCTTGCAAGGTATAGGGCTCGCCCCCAAGCGAGCTCAATGTCATTCGGTAAACGTTATGCTGGGCCCGCCACGGAAGCAAAGCGCGGCATTGGGCAATTGTGCGCTGTAGTGAAGGTACAGCGCGACCGAATCATCGCGAGTTATGTCCGAGCGCGCCGCACCGCCGGGCTTCCGCCTGTCGATACCGTCCGTGGATCGAGCGGCTAACCAGTGCGAAGCGAGCAGGACAAACACTGCTTCGCCCAAGATGGATCGAGGCCTTCTGACCGACCTGGTTTTGGATGTGACAGAAGGGGATAAACCCCGTAAGGTACTCCGCTCGGCCCCAAGCGTGGGAACTCGCCCACGCACCAGGACCAAAGAAAAAATCTGCGACCAATGAAACTTCTCAACAAAATCGGCCGCGAATTTTCCGGTTACAATGTTTTCGAATCGGGCAAGCGTCTGCTCGATCGGAAGCCACTCCAATGCAGCCTTTATGTCACGGACCGCTGCAACCTCGATTGCGCATATTGCACCGAATACAACAATAGCCGTCCACACCCGACGCTGGAAAATCTCAAGACCTGGATTCGAAAAATTCGCGACTTGGGCACGATGCGAATCGCTCTCGTCGGCGGTGAGCCACTCCTTCATCCAGACATTGTGGAGATCGTTCGTTATTGTCGGAAGCTCGGCTTTGCGACGAGTCTCACAACGAATGGCTTCCTTCTTACTCGCAAGTTGGTTGCCGCGCTTGAAGATGCCGGTTTGCAGGTCTTGCAAATCAGTGTCGACCGGATGACACCAAGCGCGATCACGAAGAAGTCCTTCAAGACCATTCTCCCGAAGCTCGACTATTTTCGGGATTCCAAAATCAGTTTGCACATCACTGGGGTTATTTGTCAGGATACGCTGGCCGACTCGAGAGCGGTTCTAGAGACTGGATTGTCGCGCGGCATCCCGACCGAGGTGCGTCTGGTTCATGCCGATCCGCTCAGTCGCTTTCGCGTCGAGCGTGGTTCACGCGAAGAACTCGAAGAATTTGTGGATTCGATGATTGAACGAAAGCGTCGCGGCGAAAAGATCCACACCAGTGAAGCGATTCTTAATTACCAGCGAAGTCTGCTGCGCGGAGAGCATGTCGAGTGGACGTGCATGGCGGGCTACAAATTGTTCTTCGTCTCCGCGCAGGGAAAATTTTGGATCTGCAGCATGGTGCACACGGACAAAGACATCATGGACGTCACGCTGGAGGACCTCTATGCGAATTATCGCAAAAAATCGTGCCAGCAGGGCTGTGGCGTTTATTGCGCTGTCAGTACCTCACTTCTCGTTAAGAAACCTGCGGCTGTCCTCGGCAAGGAAATTGTCGCCCGGGCCAGACGCATTCCAGGCTTGGTTCGACAGGCGGTCGGTTCGGAAGACTTGGACAAAAGCAGTGTTGCCTCTTAACACTGACCTAACTCTGTCTGGGTGAAAAAGTGAAGCCAATCTGGAGCGCGCGAAAGCGATTGACCGCGGCGCCAGAGCTCGATCTGGGTCCAGCGGACTCATTGCGTTCAAGCTCCGCGAAAGGTCGCCGATGGCCGCTGGGCCGCGAGTTTGTTCCTGAAATTTCAAGGCTAACTCCGCCCGCGCCCATAAGTTTTCAGCAGATTGAGCGCGAATCGACTCGACGGACTCGGAAACGATCGTGGCTTCGCGAGATCCAATCCGTTGTACGACACGAAGCAACCGTTCCAAAAACGAAATGCCAGAAAGAATGGAAAAGGCACCCGGGCTCCCGGCCAGGATAAATAAATTTGGTCGAGACGAATTATCGCTCCGTCGGCGATTTTGGACCAGTCCGCTCCATTTCGTCTAGGACGTCCCGTCATCAATTGCTAAGTTACGCGGTTGAACTGCATGAGCGCGGATATCTGTTTACATGCCATCAAGTCGAACGCTATCTCGGCGAAGAGGAATCGCGCGTGCACGCGCTACGCGGAGTTTCTCTCACGTTGGAGCCGGCAACCATCCACGCAGTCGTCGGACCATCTGGCTGCGGGAAGAGCACGCTCCTTTATATTTTTCTCGGACTACTCGATCAACCCGACGGCGGCTGGGTCACAATTGAATCGGAGCTAATCTCGCACTTGCGTGACAACGTACTCGCGCGCAAGCGGAACGAATTGACCGGGTTCATCTTTCAGTTCCATTTTTTGATGGAGGACTTCACCGCGCAGGAAAATGTTATGATTCCGATGCGCCGACTTGGGCGTCTCACGGAAAAATGAAATGCGAGATCGCGCGGCAGAATTGCTCGATGCCGTCGACCTTGGAAATAAGCTTTCACGTCCCAGCCGTCATCTTTCCGGCGGCGAACAGCAACCCGTGGCGGTCGCGCGTGCCCTTGCGAACGATCCACGCGTTATCCTCGCCGATGAACCTACCGGGAATCTCGATACCGCGAACTCGATGCGCCTTCGAGCTTCTGCAAAAAATGGTGACGCGGGGTGAAAAGGCTTTGCTCCTCGTCACGCACAATCCATCGATTGCCGAGGCCAGCGATTGGATTCACGAGATGAAGGACGGACGGATTGTCGCTAGCCACGCGCGCGGTCAACGCATCTCAGTGCTGGCGGACACCTGACCTCTACTCGCAATCTCTCTCACTGGCTCCGCTCCTACCGCTTCTTTTCTTTTGAAAAGCTGATCGAGAACAGCATGATCACTCGGATCCAGTCCGATAAGACGCCAGACGAAGAAATATCCTGCAAGATAAAGTCCGGCGGCCGCCAGCTCCGACCACCATCCATGAATCGTGAAGCGGAGGAGCAAAGCGAGGGGGAGTGGGGCGAGCGCGGCGAGCCACGGTTTGACGAGCGCTTGCCACGGCCAACGCCATTCGAGGAGCCACGAGATCTCGACCCATCGGAGGACCCCCTTAATCAGATAGGGGAAGAAAATCGCGAGCGCCGCTCCGAGCGCACCGAAGGCTGGAATTAGCTTGAGATTCAAACTGACGGCGGCGACGAAGGCGATGGTGGAGTTCATCAGATTAATCTTCGGCCACTCGACCATAAGAATCGTCTCGCCAAGGCCCATGAAAGCATTCAGTACGCAAGCTCCTCCGATGATCGCCACCCACAAGCCACCTCGGTGGAACGCGGTGCCGAAAATCGTCATGATCATACCTCCCGCCAGAGCTAGGACGACGAGCGCTGGCAGTAATCCCGCGAGCATCCAGCGCGCGAGGTATCCGTAACTCGCCTCAGCATCGCGGATCTGGCCAGCTGCGATTTGGCGCGCGACGATGGGCGTAAAGATCGGGGTAAAGGACTGGCTCACCTTTCGCAGGCCGCTCCCCACTTCGACCGCCGCGGCGTAGATACCCAGCGTCTCCAGCGTCACGCCAGGCGCGCGTCCGACGAACCAGCCGAGCATGATGAGGTCGATGCGCATGATGCCAATATTAAGCAAGTCGTAGAGGGCAATCGGCGCCGAGGCACGAAGGAGCAGGGGCACGAGGTCATCGTTAGGTGAGCGCGGTATGGGTGCGAACGTGAACAAACGCCGCGCGAGCGCGAAAGCGACGAGCCCAGACGCGAGAGTCCCTGCGATGGCGGCGATTTCCGGCGCGAGTTGTCTCGCGCCGAGCGCAAACGCCAGGAGGAGCGCGGCCGCCGTGCCGAAGCTTTCCGTTAGGCCCCGCGAGTAGATGTCATGGTGCATCACTGTCATGCCACGCGACAAGGCTGTGCTTACGCGATAAAGCGTGACGCCTGGTAAGGCGAGCAGCATTACGGCAGTTGCTCGCACAAACTCCGTCCGAATCCCAATGGAAAGCCCGAACGTCCAGACGGCCCAGAATCCGCCGATCGCCAGTAGAACGCTGCTAGTGAAGGAGATTGCGAGCGCCGTCTTCATGACCCGACGGCTGCTGGCGCGATCGTCCACTCCTTCCGCCTTTGCGATGAATGCAATCGCACTGTAGTCGAATCCTAGCGTGGAAAACTTGCTCACCAGGTCCATGGTTGCCCACGCCAGACCAAAGATGCCAAGGACCGCGCTGCCGAGCAGCCGCGCGACCAGAAAGGTGAAGATCCCACGGAGATTGGAAGCAAGAAAGGCGATCGTGTTGATGAACGCGCCGCGCGCAAGCGCTGCTCCGTGCACGGAATAGTCGGGTGCCAACGTTTGAGGCACAGAGTCCGCGTCTCGATCCATGTCCGTCATGGGCGTCGGGCCGCTGCATCGCGGTAAACCTTTAGTGTCTCGCGTGCGCAATGGTCCCAGGAAAAATCCTGAGCGCGGGACAACCCTTGTTCGCCGAGAGATTGGCGCAGACCGCTTGACCTGACGAAATCACGCAGCGCGCGAGCGAGCGCGTCGAAATCGCCCGCCGGGAAAAGGACGGCCGTGCTGGCCGTGATCTCGCGGAGCGGCGCAATATCGCTCGCCACTACGGGACAACCGCACGCCATGGCTTCTAAAACTGGCAGTCCGAACCCTTCGTAAATCGACGGTTGAATCAGGCCGCCAGCAGCTTGAATGAGCGTGACCAAATCTTCACGTGCGATCGTATCCAGCCAGACAATTCGATCAGCGACGTGCAGGCGATTTGCCAGCCCCACGAGCCCGTCCCTTGCCTTGCGACTCTGCACAAGCACAAGCCGCCATGGACGCGGGACCGCGTTCGCGAAAGCTGCGATCGCGAGGTCGTGCCGCTTGCTCGGCGTGTTCGACCCAATGACCAACAAGTAGGGCGATTCCGCTCCGCTGAGACACGCCGCTCGCTCCTTTGCCACGGCCAGGTCTTCAGGTGGGCGAAAGCAGGCGTCAGGCGCCAACCAAATCACGGTCAAACGTGCCGCAGCCTCGGGGAGCAGCATGCAAATACGGTCAGCGGTCGCCTTGCTCGGAGCGACCAAACGAGTCGCCTGCCGGAGCGCGCGCCAAATCGCCTGCCGGAAGTAGACGCTCTTCACGACGCGCTCGAGACCTTGCAAGTGCAGGTCAGGTCTTTCAATCGCCATCACATCGTGAACAGTCACCACACTCGCGCATGGCAGGCCGCGCGGCATCGTGTTATGTGGACTGTGGAAGACATCGACGTTCGTGAAAGATGCGTAGCACTGGGGCCAGATCACTGGCCATGGCGCAGTCGGTCCCGCCCGAATTGTCACCGCCGAAGTGTTCGCTGCACGCGAGAGCGGCCGAGGGGCGAGCGGATGCGCCCAGAACAGAAAATGATCGGAGTGAGCCAGATCCGGCAACCTGTCTACCAAAGCGTGCACATAAGCACCGATGCCGCTCGGTTTTTCTCGGACGTATCGCGCGTCGATGGCGACCCGCAAAGAGTTCGTGGAGCGAGATGGCGGGGCCCGGTACATTATGCTGTGCGGAGAAGGTTACTTCCAAGTCTGGTTGTAGTGAAGGCTTTCAATAGGATAATCGGAGTTTACACGTTGGAACGAACGGAAGCAGCATGAAGAAAATATTTCTGACCGGCGCCAGTTCTGGGATCGGGAAAGCAATCGCAATGGCTCTCACCGAACAAGGACACGAAGTCTGGGGCACCTCGCGGGACGCTTCATGCCTGTCTAATATCTCTCGTCTTCATCCCGCGCGACTCGATTTATCCGACTCTCGTTCGATCAGTGATGCTTTCAACGCCGCTCTCGCCGAAGCTGGTCATTTTGATGTCGTGATCAACAACGCGGGCAGCGGCCATTTCGGTCCGGCGGAAAATCTTTCCGCTGAGTCGATCACAAATCAATTTCAACTGCTCGTCTTCGGGCACATTCAATTGATGCAACTCGCCCTTGCGACGATGCGCGCACGAGAACACGGCCTGATCATCAACGTCACTTCACTCGCTTCGCGATTGCCAGTTCCATTTATGGCTGCTTACAACGCGGCCAAAGCGGCCATGGCCGCTTTCATCATGTCGATCCAACTCGAGCTGCCGGATTCCCGAGTGCACATCATCGATCTTCAGCCGGGCGATATCTGCACCGAGTTCAACAACGCGGTGCACAAAGGCGCGCAATATGATTCGCGATACGAAGCAGAAGTCGCGAAAACGTGGGTCATGGTCGAACGCAACATGGCGGCGGCGCCAAAACCGGAGTTGGTCGCGCGGCATGTTCTGAAATTGCTCGAGCAAATAAATCCGCCACCACGTGTAACGGTCGGTGATACTTTTCAGTCCAAGCTCGCGCCGTTCATTTTCCGATTCCTCCCGCAGCGCGTCCGCATCTGGGGATTGAAAAAATATTATGGACTATAGCAACGCGGGCTCCGAAGCAGTGATTTTGATGGCTGGATCGGGCTCGCGTCTCCGCAGCGCGGGAGAAAATTGCTTGAAACCGCTCCTGCCTTTACTCGGGCGCCCTCTGATTTCGTACACACTTGACGCGCTCGCGAAGGCCGGGATCAAAACCATTTACGCGGTAGTGGGCTTTGAAGGGCACGCACTTCGTGCGCACGTAAACCCGTTGATTCCATCGAACATCAACGTTTGCTGGATCGAGAATCCGGCTTGGCAAAAACAGAACGGCATTTCAGTTCTCGCCGCCGCGCCGCACGTCATCGCACCATTTCTTTTAACGATGGGCGACCATCTCTTCGAGCAATCGATTGTCGATCTTCTTCTGTGCGAAGCGAAGCCGGGCGAGCTCAACCTGGCAATCGACAAAAAGCTCGATTCCATTTTCGATTTGAATGACGCCATGAAAGTCCGAATGCGAGGCGATCGGCTCATCGCCATCGGAAAAGATCTGCAACATTACGATGCAATCGACACTGGGTTTTTTGTCTGTCCGCAGAAATTTTCCGATTATCTCGATAAGGCGAAACGGAATGGCGACTGCAGCCTGGCCGACGGAGCACGATTGATGGCCGCGGATGGCCTGGTTCGTGGCATTGATATCGGCACCGCCTGGTGGCAGGACATCGATACGCCAGAGATGCTGGCGTGCGCGGAGCAACATTTACGAACGCGAACCCCGCGACAAACTACGGAATCGATCAGCGCGCGCACGCAGCCGGGCGACAAGAGCGAGCAGTAAGCTCACAGCGGTGACTGCGGTCCACAAATGCAGGATCCATTGCGGGCGACCAGCGATCGCGAGAACGAGAAACAAAAGGATAGCGACATCGCGCTTGGTAAGTTGAAACAGCCACCAAACCAATTTTTCACCGAGGAACAAGAGACCTGAACGCTGAATCATTGCGCGATGACGCACATATAATGTGTTTGTCAGCGCGTTTGGCGCGAAATCAGTTTCGATTTTTGGATTTCTTAAGAGCCACTCGTTCGCGGCAATCATGAGTGCGCAAAAAATTCCTTCTCCCAGATAGAGCCAGTTATGCGGACCAAATCGGTGGAGTTGACAAAGGCCCAGGCCGAGACCGATCGCGAACAGAAGACTGCCAAAAGTATCGCACAGAGTGTCGAAGCGCCGCCCACTGTCCGACTCCAAGTATTTGGCGCGCGCAATTTCGCCGTCGCAGCCATCGAGGATGCTGTAGATCTGGAAGAGCGCCGCACCGATAACAAACCCGAGATAGTCGCCGCGTTGTAAGAAGAGGAATGCCGCGATTGGCAATGAAAAGATCGCCAATGTCCACGTGCCTGGCGTGATGGAAAATTTCAAAAGGCGACGGCTGATCGTTCGGGAGATCGGGCGATTAAGAAATCTGGAGATGAATCCGTCCTGCGTTTTGTGGGTGTCGCGGAGAAACCAGCGTTCGGACTGCGCAATCTCGCGGTCTTCAACGACGTAACGCCATCCAGCTCCGCCCCTATCGCGACAAACATCCGCAAAAACGCGAGCGAGTTTCTTCCAAAGTTTCGTTAGATCGACAATCAACGTTTCGCGCTGAATGATTGGCGCGATGGAAATGAAGTTGGCCAGCGCGCTTCGATGCACGAGCAGCCGGGTGCTGAGAACACGCGCCGGACCACCATCACCAAACCGATCTGGTTCAGGAGTAAAATTTAATTCGCATCGGCTCAATCTCGAATCCTGAGGCAGCCACCGCTCCTCAAAAGAAGTCTCCGGGTTCCAAAAAACAAAGATCTCGATCTTCGATTCGAGTTTCCTTGATTCGGCGAATTCGTTAACGGCAAGCACGACCCGCTCGAGCTGGCGCAAGCCGGCGATTTTCCAATTCGCCGATTCGTCCGCCAAAATCACAATTTTGCTTGGCTCCACGCTCAATGCGCCGGGGCAGCGTCTTCCAGGCGCTGGTTGTAAATCCGAAACGTTTTGTATCGCGCCGCGCCGAGCGCTTCGATGAAACGGTTAATCATGAAATTGTCTTCGAGGGTCATGCTCAGCTCGCCGGTGAAGCCGCGTTTGAATGCTTCGTCCATCAAACGCAGGACCAGAGTTTCAGCAATACCAGCGCGGCGATACTTTTCGACGACTCCAAGCGCCACGAGGCGGCCGGTCCGGATTTTTGTCTTGTGATAGAGCAGTTTAATTAAACCGATGGGAAAACCAAAACGGGTCAATCGCCCGTTGATATGCCGGAGCGCCACGTTGATGTCCGGCACGCCGATGACAAAACCGACCGGCTCGTCGCCAATTTCCGCAAGCAATGTTCCTTGCGGCACGATGAGCGGCTTCATCTCGTGCGCGAGGTGATCGAATTCGGCCTCGGTAAATGGAACAAAGCCCCAGTTTTTTTCCCACGCTTGATTGTAAATCGTGCGCAGACGCCGGCTTTCGTGCTCGATCTTACGTAAATTCACCGGGCGAATCGTGACGCCATTTCTACCGGCGCGGGCCGTCGCCACTTTGCGCAGTCGCTCCGCCGCTTCTGGAAATTGCGAGAACCACCACGCATACCAGTCTTTCGCTTTGCTGAAACCGCACGACTCGATAAGCGGCGGATAATAGTGCGGATTATGCGAGGTTAGGAGAGTGGGCGGATGTTCGAAGCCGTCGATGAGCAATCCGCAAACGTAATTGGTCGAGTAATCGATCGGACCCATGATCTCGCTGCGTCCGCGAGCGCGAAGCCAATTGGAGGCCGCTTCAAATAATGCGGCAGCAACATCGCGATTGTCGATGCACTCGAAGAGACCGAAGCAGCCGACGTTGGATTGATGGAGCGAGTTGTAATTTGGATCGTCACTCGCCATGATTCGGCCGACGATCTCGCCGTTCTGCCGGGCGAGAAACAGCGCGGCGTCGCCGTGCTGATAGAAGGGATGTCGTTTCCGATCGAGGAATTCTTTGCGTTCGAGAATCAGCGGCGGCACCCAAGCGGGATCGTTCTTGTAGATCTGCCACGGAAATTTAATGAATGCGTTGCGGTCTTTGTGACAACTGACTGGCGAGACTTCAATCTGAGACACGGGATTATAAAAAATCTACGCGGGTTCCCGCCGCGCCGTCGCGAGCTCGAGCAGAGATCGCGACAATCTTTCCTGCTGAAGAATGAGATAGACGAGAAGGAAGTTGAACACGCTGAGCTCGAGCCAAAAGTACCAAACAGGCCGGCCGATGAGCAAAAGAAGAAAGAGCAAGAGCATTCGCGTGTTCGTCATCAACAATCTCCACCATCTGAGCATCGGCCGGGCAGAATCATGATATCGCGTCTGCAGCCAAATTGGAATTTCGCCTGGAAAGTCGCGCCCGATCGCCTGGTGCAACCGTTCCAAGCCGGGCGAGAGCATCTCCTGCTGCCAAGTGAAATTCAGATATAACGCGAGCAAGAATTTATGCCAGGGTTCGCGGCGCCAACTCTGTCGCCGATATTCTTCTCGCAGGATGGAGGATGAATCCAAGTCCCCGCGCGGTCGTCCTTTCACAAAATAAAGATAACCGTTGCGGTAATAATCGGCGGCGGCGCCTTGCAATGCATGGCTAAGACCGGCGGCGAGGGCGAGGAAAGCGATGGCGGGTGATGCGCCTTCTGCCAGATAGCGAAGCGCCAAATGGACGTAGATACTTACCCAGATAAGGTGATCGGCCAGACTGTCAATGATGCGGCCCGTCCGGCTTTTCCGGTTCGTGAGGCGCGCAAGCTGGCCATCGGCGTTGTCGAGAGTGTTGGCGCCGATGTGCAGCACCATGCCGGCGATATTCGCGCTCAAATCGCGATAGTAGTAGAGGTGTCCGGCGATCACTCCAACGATGCAGCCGAGGAAGCTCACTGCTCCCGGCGTCATCCTCAGCTTCTCGAAGAAGGTCGCCAGGCTAAAACCGATCTTCCGGTAAAAATGGATGTCGATCCAACCTTCGAGTTCGCGCGATTTGTAGGTTGCTTCGATTGCGGACGAGGCGGCGCTCGGCGTGAGATCAATCGCCATTTCTGAAAGCCAACCCCGCGAGCTCAGGAGACGCGAGCACTCTGCCGCAGAGCCGGCACAAGGGTTTCCGCAACAATGTTTAGAGCTTCGTCGAGATCGGCCCGCGTATGGTTGGCGGTCACGCAGGCTCGGAAACAGATGCGATCTTCAGGCACAGCGGGAAAATCAACGGGCGCGACGAAAAGCCCGCGACGCCGTAAGTCATGGCCCAATTGATACATTCGTGCGCGATCGCCAACGACAAGCGGCATGATGTACGTTGTCGATGCGCCGGTATCGATCCCGAGCGCGTTCAAGTGGTCACGAAAATATTTCGCATTTGACCAGAGCCGATCGCGTAGCTCCGGTTCGCGTCCGGCGATTTCGAGCGCCCGCAAAACCGCGGCGACGATCGCGGGCGGCAGCGCGCAGGAGTAAGCGTAGGAATGCGCGTAATATCTCAAATAATCCAACGTCTCGACCGGGCCGGTGACAAAACCGCCGAGCGCGGCAAACGCCTTCGAGAAAGTTCCGTAGATGAGCGGAATCCGTTTTTCCACTCCGAAATGTTCGGCCGCGCCACGCCCATTTGCTCCGCAACCAAGCATTGAGTGCGCTTCATCAATAAAAACACTCGCGTTGTGCGACTCGGCGACGTCGAGCAAAC
>CATPAW010000068.1 GCA_955652255.1 uncultured Chthoniobacterales bacterium
CAATCGCAGAGCGCGTTCGGCGAGAGTGCGCGCTTTTTCGCGGCGTTCCGACGTGCGGTCGAAAGTGTGCACGATCCAACTTTGCAACAGCGAGGAGCGCGCGAGGGCGAGCGCAAAATTCGGATCAAGTTGAACGGCGCGCTCGTAAAGCTGCTCGCTTTGTTTCAGTTTGTCGAAATCCTCAACGGCGCACTGGAGATTCTGCGCCTGGACAAAGGCAAGATAGGCTTCGCCATTTTCCGTAGGCTTGCGTTCCATTTGCGCTTTTTCAGCGGGTGACAATTTAGCCTGAAGTTCCGCAGTTATTTTTTTTGCGAGATCGGTTTGGATCGCGAACACATCGCTTAGGTCGCGATCGTAATCTTCCGCCCAAATGTGCTCGTCGGTGTCGGCGTTGATTAACTGGACGTTGACGCGCACGCGATTGCCGATGCGGCGAACACTGCCTTCGAGAATGGTGGCCACACCCAGCGCCTTTCCGATCTCACGAACGTTGGATGCTTTCCCCCGATAAGGCATAACCGATGTGCGGGAGATCACCTTCAGGTCGCCAATCTTCGACAAATTGGTGAGCACGTCATCCTGAATGCCGTCTGCAAAATAGGCGTTCGCTTTTTCATCGCTTAGATTTTCAAATGGCAACACCGCGATCGACTTGTCGATCTTGCGCGCCAGGGCGCGCGGCAAGATGAAAAATCCTGCGACGGCCGAGACGACGACGCCAATCGCGATGAGCGTAATCAGATTGCGACGCCGGTGCGCTCCTGGCGCAGGCGTCGCCCGAATCCCTTGCGGGGTAACATCGTAGGCCCAAGCCAGAATCAACGAGATCGGAAACCCGATCAGCAAAAACACGACCACCAAACGGAAGGTCCAGTTTGGCAATTCCCACGCCGGGAAAACGGCCGAGCCGATCTGGATAATGAACCCGGCGGCGATGATATAGGCCGCCGCCACTCGATAAACTTTTCGGCGCTGCACTTCCTCGAAGAAGCCGCTCATAACAAGAGGTTTGGAGTTTTCTCGATTATAGCTCAACGTCAAACTTTGGACAGAAGAACGCGGCCCGGCGTTCACTTACTTAATGCCCGTGGCAAAGACAGTTTGAAAATGCGGACTTTGTTTTTCGCGCGCCACTACACTCACTTCGATATTACGAAAACCACTTTTTTCGAGGAGTTCGTGCAGTCGCACTTCGCTGAAGCCCAGCCAGTGATCGGCATAAAGCTCACGGGCTTTCTCAAAACGGTGACTGAGCAGATCGAGCACGACGATACGGCCATTTTTTTTTAAGAGGCGATGCGCAGATTCGATCGCGCGCTCAGGCTTGATGGCGTGGTGCAAAGCCTGGCTCAGAATGGCCAGATCGACACTGTTCTTTGCGATTGGCGGGTCCTCGATATCGCCCTGCCGGTACTCTAGGTTTTTGAATCCATGTTTACGAGCGAGCTTTGATCCAAACTCGACCATCTTCGGCGAATTATCGATCGCGATGACTTTATGCGCGCGTCTCGCGAGCAATTGTGAGAGAGTTCCTTCGCCGGCGCCAAGATCGGCCACGGTGAGCGGGGGCAACAAAGTGATCAGGGTGTGGGCAAGCGCCCGCCACGAGCGCCCCGGAGCATAACTGCGCCCAAATTTTCCGGCGAGCTCATCGAAATATTCCCGCGCTTTATCCTGGCGTTTGCGCAATGTCAGCTTCAACGCCGTGCGGTCGCGCGTGGTTTCGGGAATCTCGCGCGCAAGGCTTCGCAGCACTTCCTGGACGCGAGCGCGGGCGCCGTTTCGGCCCCCAATCTCTGTCGCGCCGTAGTAAACATTTTTGCCAGCGCGCCGATTCTCGACCACACCGGCACGCCTCAACTGCGCGAGATGACTCGAGATACGCGATTGCCCCATGCCAAGAATGGCCTGCAACTCGGCAACGGAGAGCTCTGCCTGCTCGAGCAACAAGAGCAAACGCAATCGCGTCGGATCGGCCAGCAGTCGCAGTAAATTAATGGTTGACGTTAGCAAGATCGACAACGATACATCTACATATCATGATTGGTCAATATGTCGATAGGAATTGATTCCTCTCGGCCGCCGTTTAACGATTCAGCGCTTCAACAAACTAACTTTTCACCATGCCCCATCGTTACATTTTTTCCTCTGAATCGGTCACCGAAGGTCACCCGGATAAGGTTTGTGACACGATCAGCGATTACATTCTGGATGCCTGTCTCGAACAAGATCCTCTGAGCCGGGTCGCTTGCGAGACGCTGGCCAAAGGTAACCTCGTTGTTCTTGCTGGCGAAATCACGAGCAATGCAAAGTTTGATTTCGAGGAGCGCGTTCGCGACGCGATTCGCGGCATCGGCTACGTCAATGGCGATTGCATTTTTCACGCCGATACCTGCCGCGTGATTTGCGAGATGAGCGAGCAATCGCGCGACATTAAGCAAGGCGTCGATAGCGCTGCCGCCGAAGGCAAAGGGACCGCCGAGCAAGGCGCCGGCGATCAGGGCCTGATGTTTGGGTTTGCCTGCAACGAAACACCCGAGCTCATGCCCGCTCCCATTTCCTTCGCGCATAAACTCGGCCGCGAACTGACCCGATTGCGCAAGGCCGGCGAAATTCCGTGGCTGCGCCCGGACGCCAAGACGCAAGTTTCGATTGAATACGACGGCTATAAGCCGGTGCGAGTCACGACGGTGGTTGTTTCCTCGCAGCACGCCGCAGACGTGAAACAAACGGAAATTCGCGAGACCTTGATCGAACTCCTCATCAAAAAGGTAATGCCACCGGAATGGCTGGATGAGAAGACGACATACCTGATT
Source organism: uncultured Chthoniobacterales bacterium (assembly GCA_955652255.1). Classification (GTDB taxonomy): domain Bacteria; phylum Verrucomicrobiota; class Verrucomicrobiia; order Chthoniobacterales; family UBA10450; genus UBA10450. The sequence goes on from CATPAW010000068.1 coordinate 2,820, forward strand.
AATCCGACCGGCCGTTTTGTCATTGGCGGTCCAGAGGGCGATGCCGGCATTACCGGTCGCAAAATCATCGTCGATTCGTACGGCGGAATGGGACGTCACGGCGGTGGCGCGTTTTCGGGAAAGGATCCGAGCAAAGTCGATCGTAGTGCAGCCTACATGGGCCGATGGATCGCAAAAAATGTGGTCGCCTCAGGGCTGGCCGACCGCTGTGAAGTGCAATTTGCCTACGCCATCGGCCACCCCGAACCAGTTAGCGTGAGCGTGGACACTTTTTGCACGGGCAAAGTGGATGACGAAAAACTCGAGCGCGCAGTCTGCGAAGTTTTCAATTTCAAACCGGCCGAGATCATCAAGCAGCTCAACTTGCTGCGGCCGATTTACCGCAAGACAACCAACTACGGCCATTTCGGCCGCATCGATGATCTTGATGCAATTACTTGGGAGCGCACCGAGAAAGCAGCGGAACTCAAAAAGGCGGCGAAATAGATTTATGAGTAGCGCGACGACTCGCACGGAAAAAAAACAAGGTTACAAAGTCGCCGATATCAATCTGGCGGATTGGGGTCGCAAAGAGATCTCCATCGCGGAAAAGGAAATGCCCGGCTTAATGGCGATCCGCGAAAAGTATGCGGCGAGCAAACCGCTCGCTGGTGTGCGCGTGACGGGTTCGCTGCATATGACAATCCAGACGGCAGTGTTGATTGAGACACTGGTCGATCTTGGCGCGAGCGTCCGTTGGGCTTCCTGTAATATTTTCTCAACCCAAGATCACGCCGCGGCGGCAATCGCGAAGAGCGGCGTGTCCGTTTTCGCATGGAAAGGTGAATCGCTCGAAGAATATTGGTGGTGTACGTACCAAGCGATTTCGCATCCGAACAGCGAGGGTCCGCAGTTGGTGGTAGACGATGGCGGCGATGCCACGCTGCTCATTCACAAAGGTTACGAGTTCGAAGAAGGCAGCGATTGGGCCAAGACAAGATCGACATCAAAGGAAGAGCAGGTCATCAAAGATCTGTTGCTCGAGATCCAGCGCGAGAATCCGTATCGCTGGCACGAGATCGTGAAGGATTGGCGCGGCGTTTCCGAGGAAACCACGACCGGCGTGCATCGTCTTTACAAGATGCACCAGGAAAACAAGCTGCTCGTTCCCGCGATCAACGTGAACGATTCGGTTACCAAATCGAAGTTCGACAATCTCTACGGCTGCCGGCATTCGCTCGTCGATGGATTGAACCGCGCGCTCGACGTTATGATCGGGGGCAAAGTCGCGGTCGTGTGCGGTTACGGCGATGTCGGCAAAGGTTGCGCGCAATCATTGCGCGGCCAGGGTGCGCGCGTCGTCATCACCGAAATCGATCCGATCAACGCGTTGCAAGCGGCAATGGAAGGCTATGAAGTAACGACGATCGAAGACACGCTCGGCCGCGGCGACATTTACATCGCCGCCACTGGTAACCTCGACATCATCACACTCGCGCACATGGAGCGAATGAAAGACCAAGCCATCGTCGCCAATATCGGTCATTTCGACAACGAAATTCAGGTCGACGCGCTCAACACCGCCGAAAGCGTGAAGCGCACCAACATCAAACCGCAGGTGGACAAATATACATTTCCCGACGGTCACGAGATTTTCCTGCTCGCCGAAGGTCGTCTCGTCAACCTCGGCTGCGCCACCGGTCACCCAAGCTTCGTCATGTCGAATTCATTTTCCAATCAGGTGCTTGCGCAACTCGATCTTTGGAAAAACCGGGACACTTACAAAGTTGGCGTCTACGTCTTGTCGAAGAAACTCGACGAAGAAGTCGCGCGCCTGCACCTGGAAAAGATCGGCGTCAAACTAACCAGGCTGACAAAAGAGCAAGCCGACTATCTCGGCGTTCCGATCGACGGGCCGTTTAAGTCAGAGCATTATCGCTACTGACATCGTGTTAGCGTCCTGAGCGAAGCGAAGGACCTCCCTTTTCGCCACAGATTCACACAGATTTTCACTGATTAATTGTTCTTCGCTTGCGGTGGCGTGATGAAAAAGAGCGGAGTGAGCGCGTAAAGCAAGACCGCGATGTGCACATTAAACAAAGTCGCGGCGACGCCGAGTAAATAGGAAATCACGCCGACAAAAGATTTGCGCGTGAGATGCGGAACCTGCGTTCCGCATGAGACGCTCATTTCACGATTATCTCCCTGCCTAATGAGCGCTCTGCGGAGCCGCGGATTAGTTCGTCGGCTCGGCGGCGTCTCGCCCTACCGCGATCTTCCGCGCGAGATACGCTGAAAAATAGCCCGCGTAACGCGTTTGCAATTCCGGTCGTTGCCAATCTTTGCCGGTGAGAATTTCCCGGCATTTCGGAGAACCGCATTTACACGCGATTGAATAATCATCGTCATCCGTGGTCGCCCAATCGTGAGTCAACTCTTCGCCGGCGCGGATATCGCGCACCGCCACAAAAGTGATCTCGCCGCGCATACCCAGGTTGGCATCGCAGGAATGATTGCTGTAGAGCATCGAGCCTTCACGCTCTTCGTTCGTGACCGGCGCGATGAAAAGGTGGTCGTCGATTTGAATCTCAACCGGCCCCAGCCGTGGCGTGATTTCGCCACGCAAGGTTTCGCGATCGACGATGTGCCCGCCTTTCACCGCGACGATCTCGTCTTTGGCGATGTCGGCCGTTGCAAATAATCCGCGCCCGTGAATCTTGCTCTCACGGACTTCCGTTTTTAGCGAGAGATAGGAAAGCGGCATCATATTAATAAATGACGCTTGAAATAAGCTGCGCGCCAGCTAGTTCGATGTCGATCTTGTCCGCCTCAGGCGGATCGATCTTGTTATGAAACCGCGCAAAGCCGCCGTCGTTTTTATTTTCGTCACCGTGACCCTCGACATGTTGGCGATTGGTTTGATCGCGCCGGTCCTGCCAAAATTGATCCTCGATTTTCTCGGCGGCAATATGAAGGTCGCGGCCGACTGGAATGGAATCTTCGGAACGGTGTTCGCGGCGATGCAATTTTTCTTCTCGCCCGTGCTCGGCGTTTTGTCCGACCGCTTCGGGCGCCGGCCGGTGATCCTCTTGTCGAACCTGGGGCTCGGTCTCGATTACGTTGTCATGGCTGTGGCGCCGACGATGAGCTGGCTTTTTCTCGGACGCATCATATCCGGCATTACTTCCTCGAGTATTCCAACGGTGATGGCTTACATCGCGGACGTGGTCCCAAGAGAAAAACGCGCCGGCGCTTTTGGAATGGTCGGGGTCGCGTTTGGTC
>CATPAW010000069.1 GCA_955652255.1 uncultured Chthoniobacterales bacterium
CCGCAATTTGGCCGCGAGCAAATTCGCGGTCGCGACGGCATCTTGCAGGGCGAGGTTGATCCCGACGCCGCCGGCGGGCGACATCGCGTGCGCGCTATCGCCGATGCAAAGCAGTCCTTCGCGACACCATTTGCGCAGACGATTGATCTGGACGGTGAGCAATTTAATTTTCGACCAATCGTCCAGCTCGGTGATGCGCTCCTTCAGGAAAGGCGCGAGCGCGACGATGTCATCGTACAAGGCGGGCAGCCCCCGCTGCTTGATCTCTTCGATGCCGCCCTTTGGAATAACGAAGCCAGCCTGGTAATAATCGTCGCGATTAATCAGGACGAGTAGTTTGCCGTGACGAAAGAACCCAAATAATTGTTCCGGATCGCCTTCGCGTTTGGAGATATGCATCCAAAGGACATCGATGGGCACGCCCAGCTCCTCGATCTCAAACTCGGCGCGCGTGTGCGTAAGGGCATGACGACCATCCGCGCCGATGACGAGATCGGCGCGAAAATCGCGGTCGCCATCCGGAGTCTTCGCGCGCACCCCAGCCACACGTTCCTGATCGAAAATGAGATCGACTACTTCATGCTCCATGTGGATGACGAAAGAAGGGAAGCATTTGGCTTTAGCGGCGAAAAAGTTCAGGAAATCCCATTGCGGCATGAAAGCGATGAACTTGCAGTGAGTCGGCAGCCGCGAGAAATCGGCCATCGGGACAAGGTGACCATTGAAGATTCCTTTCAATTGCGGCACTTCCTGATGTGGCAGCTTCAGGAATTCATCCAGCAACCCGAGTTCGTGCATCAACTCAAGTGTGGAAGGATGAATGGTGTCGCCGCGAAAATCGCGTTTGAAATCAGCGTGCTTCTCCAGCACCACGACGTCCACACCCGCGCGGGCGAGCAAATAGCCCGTCAACATTCCGGCTGGTCCGCCACCGACGACGACGCAACGAGCGCGGATGTCAGGCGGCGTATTCATGAAATTTGGAGATCAATTCTAGCATCGCGCTCGGAGATCGTCGATTCACCTAGCAAGCATTCGTGTTGTTTTTTAGAAAGAAGAGGACGATGGAAAAAGTTATGGCGAAAAAAATGCGTGTCGCGTTGGTCCCGCACGCGAAGGGACCGTTTGAGATCGTGGAGCGGGAAATTCCGGAACCACAGGCCGGATGGGTACGAATCAAGGTCCAGGCCTGCGGCGTCTGTCATAGCGACTCCTTAGTCAAAGATGGGACCTGGCCAGGTATTCAATATCCGAGAATTCCCGGACATGAGGTCATCGGAATCATTGACGCCGGTGGGTCGGGCGTGGCGGAATGGAAATTGGGTCAACGAGTAGGCGTCGGCTGGCACGCTGGACATTGTGGACATTGTGATTCCTGCCGGTGCGGCGATTTCTTCGCCTGTCAGGTGGCCCTGCTAACGACCGGGATTTCGTTCGATGGCGGTTACGCCGAATACATGACAGCTCCCGCGGCTGCACTGGCGCTGGTGCCGGAAGATTTGTCTTCGGTCGACAGTGCGCCGCTCATGTGCGCCGGCATTACAACGTTCAACGCGCTTCGTAACAGTGGCGCGCGACCGGGCGATGTCGTCGGCGTGCTCGGGATCGGTGGACTAGGTCATCTCGGTGTTCAGTTCGCTGCCAAGATGGGGTTCAAAACGGTGGCGATCGCGCGCGGCAAGGACAAAGGACCGCTCGCGAAAAAGCTCGGTGCGAGCCATTACATCGACAGTCAGGAGAAAAATCCGGCCGCGGAACTCACCAAGTTGGGCGGCGCCAAAGTGATCATCGCCACAGTCACGAACGCCGACGCCATGACCGCAGTGCTCGGTGGTTTGGCTGCAAACGGTGTGCTCATGGTGATCGGCGCGGCCGGTCCACTTTCCGTCGATCCGATTCTGCTCATCGGCGGTCGCCGGTCGGTCAAGGGCTGGTATTCCGGCACATCGATTGATTCGCAGGATACACTCAGGTTCAGTGCGCTGGCCGGCGTGCAATCGATGAATGAGATCTTTCCGCTCGAGAAAGCCGCCGAGGCCTACGAACGGATGATGAGCGGTAAAGCGCGCTTCCGCGTCGTTCTCAGTATGGAAAGCAAAGGCTGAAACGACCTTTAGCCGCTGCTTGCATTGGCAAACATGCGCAACCCCGCGATAACTGCCTGGCACATTCTTAGACCAGCGTGTGAAAGATGGCGAAGCTGATGATGACCGTTTGGATGAGAAAGAAGATGGCGTAGAACTGGTGGTAACGCTCGTTGCGCGTAATCGCGGCGATAGTTAAGCCCGTTAAAGCCACCGCAATGCTGATGTAATACCGCCAGCCTTGCTCAAGAAAATGAGGTATGCCCTTGAGCAGAGTGTCCACAATATCAACCGGCGTAAACAGGGCGAAGAGGATGAAGAAAGCGCGATGATTTGCATAGTAATGGGTCTTGTAGTCAACGGCTAGATCGACATCGCCTTCCCGCGGAAAAAGCAGCATTGAAGCGAGATACAAGATCGTCGGCGAGATCAGGACAAAGACGAAGAGGAAAAAGGTCCACGGTTGCTGGTCGCGCCAGCGGTAGAAGATCCACCACGCGATAACCAGATACAGGAAAAGATTGACGATCCAGACGGCGTGCACCCAATAAATGCGCCGATGGGAGCGCGCTTGCAGCATTTCGCCGACGCCGGCGAGCACGCGCGTCATGCCCAACGCGAGAATGATCGAAATGAGAACGGAGAGGTAACTGAACGGATCCATTGGTGAGAAATGTTTGATGTGAGAGGCTTGATGCTAGCATGCATCGCAAGCGGTTTGGGATCTCCTCGTATTTTCCGCCGATCGCAGCTCGATTGACGCGTCAAAGCACTCGAGGTACGCTTTAAAACGATGAAGCGAAAATTTCACGTGACGTTGTTGGAGCACGACGAGGGCGTTTCGGTTAGTTGTCCAGAGCTTCCCGGTTGTCACTCCCAGGGGAACACGATCGATGAAACGTTGGCAAACATCGAGGACGCAATTCGCGACTACGTGGAGTTGTACGGCGAGCCCAAAACGCGATGCGAGATTCGCGAAATGGAAGTCGTGACCGGCTAATTGATGCCAAAGCTTCCTGGCGTAAATCATTTGCGCGCAATCAAAGCTCTAGAGAAAGCTGGCTTTCATATTGATCGACAAGGGCAGCATATCTTTTATGTCGAAAGGATCGGTCAGAGTCGTCGTGCCGCGCAATAATCCAGTCGATGCTTTCACGATGGCCGCAATCGCGCGCGATGCGGGCCTGACAATCGGCGAATTCAAACGGCTGCTCTAAGCGACGTTACCGTGAAAGCCAAGTATGACGTCGTGATTTTAGGAGCGGGCCACAACGGACTCGTCGCGGCGGGTTATCTGGGTCGGGCGGGATTGAGTGTGCTGCTCCTGGAGAAGAACGATTACATTGGCGGCGCGACGACTTCGCAGAAGGTGTTTCCGGACTACGACGCGCGGTTGTCACGCTATTCGTATCTGGTCAGCTTGTTCCCGGAGAAGATCATTCGCGATCTCGGGCTGAATCTCGAGCTACGCAGACGCGCGACCGGGTCGTTCACACCCTACGTCAAGGACGAGCGGCATGACGGTTTGCTCTTGAGCAACGTCGACGAAGAAAAGAGCCAGCAATCGGTCGTCGATCTTACCGGAAGCGACATCGAGCACGAGCAGATGAAGAAGTTTTACAATCTGTCACGTGTCTTCGCCGAACATGTCTGGGACACGATGCTGGAGCCGCTCGTTGCGAAAGAAGAGTTCCGGCGCCGGTTCGATGTCGATGATGTTTCCCGCGAAGCGTGGCGCAGTCTCGCGGAAGAACCGCTCGGGCGCGCGATCGAACGTTATTTGCAAAACGATTTGGTGCGCGGCCTCGTGCTCACCGACGGGAAGATCGGCATCTTCACCCATCCGCACGATCCTTCGCTCGTGCAGAACCGGTGTTTCCTTTATCATCTCATCGGCAATAAGACGGGCGAATGGAAGGTGCCGGTCGGCGGCATGGGCGCGGTCGCGAGCGAATTGGAACAAGCCGCCCGCAAGAGCGACGCCGAAATGTTAACGAATGTCGATCTTCGCGCGCTGGATGTGAACGGAACGAAACGCAGCGTCGAGTTCGAGATCGATGAAAAACGGCAGACGGTCGAGGCGCGGTATCTTCTGGTAAACTTTGGCCGGAACGTTCTGGCGAAGTTCGTCGGTAAACTATATCAGCCGAATACTGCGGATGAAGGCGCCGTATTCAAGATCAACATGCTCCTGCGCCGGTTGCCGAAGCTGAAGGCGACGCGTTACCCGGCCGCTGAGGCTTTCTGCGGGACGTTTCATAGCGACGAAGGCTACGAGCAAATGAATGTCAGCTATGACCAAGCCAGGGAAGGCCGGTTGCCGAACAAAACGCCGTGCGAATGTTATTGCCACACGCTCACCGACGACAGCATTCTCGCGCCGGAACTGCGAGCGCAAGGCTTTCACACGATGACTCTCTTCGGGCTTGATACGCCATGGAGTTTGTTTGCGCGCGACAATAAAACGATGAGAACGCTCGCGGAGAAAAAATTCATCGAAAGCATCAATCAGTGGCTGGAAGAGCCACTCGAAGATTGTCTCGCCGTCGCACGCGATGGGACTCTCTGCATCGAAAGCAAAAGCCCGGTCGATATCGAGGACGCGCTCGGAATGTATCATGGCAACATTTTTCAGGACGCGCCGACGTGGCCGTTCGCGACCACGAAGGAAAAGGCCGGCAGGTGGGGCGTCGAGACGGAGTACGAGAATGTCTTTCTCTGCGGCTCAAGCGCGCAGCGCGGCGGGGCTGTCAGCGGTATTCCCGGGCACAACGCGGCGATGAAGTTGCTTCAGGCTAAGCACTAGAAGGAAAACACCCAACGCTCAACGCCCAATGTCGAAGTCAGAAGCCAATCCCGATGATGTTGCTACAATCGACGCAATTATCGCGGCCGCGTACGATTCGATTTCCGGACCGGCTGGTAAGAAGCGCGATTGGGATCGGGAACGCTCTTTGTTTATTCCCGGCGCGCGTTTGATTCCGACCGCGAAGAAGGCCGGGGAGGGTGATGTCGATGCGCCACAAGTTTTGGATGTGGACGCTTACATCGCGCGTGTGGAACCGTATTTTCAGAAGAACGGATTTTTCGAGCGGGAGATTGCGCGCCGCACCGAGCAGTTCGGTAACATTGCGCATGCCTGGAGCACGTACGAATCGCGACACAAAGCAGGCGATTCTGAACCATTCATGCGCGGGGTCAACAGCATTCAGCTGTCCTACGACGGCAGTCGTTGGTGGATCGTGACCATTTACTGGCAGCACGAGAGCAGCGAGCATCTGATCTCGGAAAAATATCTCGAAACAAAAGGTTAAGAGTTGTTGGTCGAGAATTGAGAGAAGTGCCGGCTCGTAATTGTGCTCACGCTCGTGATCGGCTGGGAGCCTGTGCTCCCCAATCCGAAGATTGCGCGGTTCGCCGTGGCTCAGAAATTCGGCGAACCTCTTTCGTTTTGATCGATAATGCTCGGACTTGGTAAAGGCGTTGCACTTTCATTTTTATTTCGCGGCTTCCTTCGCGTACTTTTTGGCGGCGACGAGGATGGCGCTGTCTGATATTTTCTCCACGGGTGTCTCTTGTCGATGTACGGCACGGGCTGCGGCTGTGTGGCGCGATAATGTTTCGCGACCAAACCGAGAACAAACGCCGCGAGAATGAAAATGATCACGCGTTTTTCTTCCCGTGTGAGGACGAGACGCTGCTTGAGCTCGTCGAACGTCCAGTGTGCAGGAAATTTCAATGCGCAGATTCGTCTTTTACCCGCGGGCGAACGCGCACGGAGCGATAGTTTCGCTTGATGTTCGAGTCGTAGTAGCGCGCCTTCGATTCCGCTGAGATCAAATCGTGATAGACCGACGGTGGAACATCGACATATCGATAAATAGCGCCGTTCGCGAATTCGATTTCGAGCAAGTGCCGGCGTTTGCTGTAGACCACTTCCGCGATACCACGCGACTGAATGCGCTCGCGCGGAATGTGCGAAGTGATTGCGGCCGAGTCAGTTTCGGCCGG
>CATPAW010000070.1 GCA_955652255.1 uncultured Chthoniobacterales bacterium
GTGATCGAAGGCGACGAATACGACAGCGCGTTCTTCGACAAGCGCTCGAAATTCATTCATTACCTGCCCGAATTGGTGATCGTAAACAACATCGAGTTCGATCACGCGGACATTTTTCACGATCTCGAAGAGGTCAAGCTGAGTTTCCGGCGTTTGCTCAACGTCGTTCCACAGAACGGTATGGTCTTGCTCAACGGCGACGATCGCAATTGCGTGGAAGTGGCGAAAGATTGCCTCGCGCAGATGATCGAGGTCGGTTTTTCGGAAAATTGCGCGCAGCGGATTCGTGACGTCGCTTACTCGTCAACCGGCTCGCGCTTCAAGCTTGGCGACGACAATTTTGAAATTTCGCTCATCGGCGAATTCAATGTGCGCAACGCGGCAATGGCGGTCACGGCGGCGCGCTTCTACGATGTGCCCAAAGCCAAGATCGACAATGCGCTGAAAAGTTTTTTAGGAATTGCGCGGCGACAGGAAGTGCGGGGCGAGGTGCGCGGGGTTAAAGTGGTGGACGATTTTGGACATCATCCCACGGCCATTGCGCAAACCATCCAGGCGCTGCGCCATCGCTATCCCGGGCATCGCATTTGGGCGGTTTTTGAGCCGCGTTCGAACACGACACGGCGGGCCGTTTTCCAGCAACAACTGCCGGATGCGCTGCAACTGGCCGATGGCGTTTTCATCGCCCAAGTAGCGAAGCTCGAGCAAATTCCGGAAAAAGAGCGATTAAATCCGGAGGGGGTTGTCGCTGCAATTGCTAATTCCGGGCGGCCGGCATTTTACGAGGAGAACGCGGATGCAATCGTCGATCGAATCATTCCGATGTTGCAGCCGAAGGATGTGGTAGCTGTTTTTAGCAACGGCGGCTTCGATAACATTCACGAGAAGTTGCTGAAGAAGTTACAAGGTTAAAAAGTTACAAGGTTACAAAGGGCAAATGTTTTAACTTTGTAACTTTTTTAACGAATCACGAAGACGGCGCAGCCGCCGAGGTGTGATCGTGCACAATCCGCCAGCCTTCCGTCAGGTGCCGGAAGACAAGGGTGAACCGTCCGTGTGGCTTGTCGATCTTGCGTTTGAGCTGCCAACGCCCAATGACGATCGCCGCGCTCGGACCAAGCGGAGTGATTTCCAGGTCAGAGAACGTGAGCGTGCCCATTTTCTCGCGATCCGAATATTTTTTCTCGTAACGGTTGCGAACTGTCTGCCAACCGCGCGTAACAGTGTCTTCGGAAACAAAGATTGTCGATCTTGAGCGGGCGTATCCATTCATGAATCCATCGATGTCGCCGCGATTCCAGGCTCGCTGCTGCGCGTGAAGGATTTCGCGGATTTCCGCGGTCGGATCTGCGGCCCCGGCGGCGGACGCTCCAAAAACAGTCGCAGCCAAAATGAGCAACGAAATCCTTCGCAAGATCGACATTTTCTAACGCAATGTCGTCGCACTTGTCGAGTTACAGCGGCGGTCTTCGTTTCTCATGGGCAAAGTGGATTGACGGTGGTATTGTTGATTAAGTAATTACGACCGTGCCAAAACTTTTCTGCGTAGCCGTGGCCACCGCCGCCTCGGCTGCTGTTTTTCTTCACGCCGCGCATGGCGCGCCAACACCTCTCCCAGCGGTTCCGGTGGCTGCGCCGATTCCGGGTCGGAGCGCTCCGCCGGGTGCGCCGGATGTGGTGCCGAACATGCAATTTCCAAACAGCGACGTGCAGGATGTGCTGCATTTTTACGAACAGCTCACAGGCACAAAGCTGGTCATGGACAATACAGTCCAGGGCAAGGTCAATATTTTCATCAGCAAACCGGTGCCGCGCGAAGAGGCAATCAAGATCATTGAGATCAATTTACTGCTGAACGGTTTTTCTCTGGTTCCATCGGGCAACGACATCGTAAAGGTGATCGGCATCGCAAAAAATCCACGCACGGCAGGTGTGCCGGTTATTTCGGACCTGGCGGAAATTCCGCCCGGCGAACACGTCATCAGTTTTCTTTTCAAGCTGCGCTACGCTGATCCGCAGGAATTGGCGCAAGTGCTTGCCCAATACTTGCAGTCAACCCAGGCCGCCTATACGTCGATCCTGGCGTTGCCGAAATCCTCCAGCCTTCTCGTCACGGAAAGTTCCAGCGCCATTCGCAGTGTCGCGCAAATCATCGAGCAGATCGACATTCCACCGGCGGAAGTGGTGAGTGAGTTCATCAAACTGGAGCGGGCCGACGCGAGTAAAGTTGTCGATTTGCTGAAAGATATCTTCGAGAAGGGCGGTCAGCCTTCCGGCCCGACCGGAGTTCGTGGCGTGCGCGTGCCTGCACCTGTGCCGCAACCGGCGCAAGTCGAAGGCGAAGTTAGTGCGTTCGCCGCGCTGACGGAGGAATCAGTGGTGGTGGGCAAAATTAAGCTCACGGCCGATGTGCGCACCAACCGCATTCATGTCGTGACGCGGCCGATCAACATGCCCTTCATCCACAAGTTGATCGCGGAGTTTGACGCAAACGTTGAGTTCGCCAAGCCGGTCACGCGGGCGCTGAAGTACATTTCTGCGAGTGACGTGCTTCCGGTATTAGTTCAAGCATTAACCGAACCTGGCGTCGCGGCTCAAGGCGCAGCAGAAGGCGCAGCGCCAGGTGGTAGCCCAACGCAACCGCACCGCACGACCGTAGCAACGGCCGCTAATCCCGCGACTGGGACAATCGCGAGCACTTCGAGCACTTCAAGTACTTCGACCGGGAGCACGCTCAACATTTCGGAAGAGCTCCAGACGCAAGCTGTCGATACGACCCCGAAAGCGGTCACGGTCGGCAACGCCAAGATCATCGCTGACCAGCGCGCTAACACCATCATCGTCCTGGGCAACCGCGAAGTGGTCGTGAAAGTGGGAAAGATCCTCGATGAAATGGACGTGAAAGCGCCGCAGGTCGCGCTCAGCACGGTGATCGGGGAATTGACGCTGAACAAGGACGAAGAATTCGGCGTCGATTATTTCCTCCGGGCGAACAAAAAAATCGCGGGCACAACAAACTTCACTGGCATTCCTCCATTTGCTGGGGGCGGCACGACCACGAGCAGTCCAAATCCCAGTCCAGGAGGCTCCCCGATTACAACAACTACGGGTGGAAACATCTTCAACCCTGGGAAAGGACTTATCAGTTTCACGCAGCTGGCAACGAACGCCGCCAGTGGAGCGAACGTCTATCTCGCCGCCGGAAACACACTCGCGGAGGTCGTTCATGTACTCAGCTCGACCGGACGTTTTCGCGTGATCTCGCGGCCGATGGTTTTCACGAGCAACAACAAGAAGGCGATCATCGCCAGTGGCACAGAAATCCCAGTTCCGGTTGCCTCTCTGACCAGCGTTGTTAATTCCACGGCGACCGCTGGCGTCCCTGCCGTAGCTTCCAGCATCGAATTCAAAAAAGTGGCGCTGCAACTCGAGGTGGTGCCGCTGATTAACTCGGACAAGGAAGTGTCGCTCGATATTTTGCAGAAGATCGACAGCCTCGCGGGAACTACAAGGATTGATAATAACCAAATCCCGAACATCGCTACGCGTTACATCCGCACGAATGTTTCCGCCGCGAACGGAGCGACAATCGTTTTGGGCGGTTTGATCCAGGACAGCAAAACGAAGAATACTTCCGGCATTCCGATTCTCGATCGCATCCCATACATCGGGGCCCTCTTCCGCAATACAACCAACATCAAGATGCGGACCGAACTAATCATTTTGATGCGCCCCGAAGTGACGCTGACAAAGCTCGATCTGTATCGGCTGCGCCAGAAATCGGAGGATAGAACACATTTTGGACCTGAAATCGATCAGGATGATTGCCCGGACTGTCCAAAGACGAGCGACGGGAAGCAATTGCCACCACCCGATTTGCCATCGGTGAAAGACGTCATAAAAAACGGCGAATGATCTCTATATGAAAAAGGTTATTCTGATTGCGCTCGCAATTGGATCGAGTGTCGTTCTCGGGCAGGCGTGGGACGATCCGTTCTTTCATTCCACCGATACTTTGGCGCCGCGTGATGAATGGGGCCTGCTGCACCAAATGCCCGCGCCCAATCCTACGGATTTCGAGCCGCGCTTTCGCTGGCGCCCGCTTTATTATCTCGAGTCCGGTCAGGAACTGATCGCGCAGCCGGCTTACGTGGGCGCGTTGCAACGCGATTTGCGTCGACTCGGTTATTATGGTGGGCGGATCGATGGAATTTTTTCTCCGGAGGTAAGCGATGCAATTGCGCGGCTTCAGAAAAACTATTCGCTGCGGGTGACCGGCACACTTACAATCCCCGTGCGGCGGGCGCTGCATTTGCCATAAGGAACGAGTGAATCCAACCGCCAGCCAATCAGTCATCGACCTTTTGCTCGCGAGCGGCGTGCCGTCGCGTGACGAAGCGGTGCAACTCGCCCAAAATCTCAACGGCGGTTCATGGACGAGCCAAGTGCTCGATTCCGGAAAAGTGGACGAGCAGCGCTTTCTCAGCGTGATCGGAAATTTCTTTCGCGTGCCGGTTGTCTCGATTGATCCGAAGACGATCGACCGGGAGGCATTATCGATCTTGCCCAGTCGTTTTGTTTTTCAGCATCACATTCTCCCGGTGGAGGTGAAGGAAACTTCGGTCGTGCTCGCAACCTATGATCTTTTCAATTCTGTCGGCCGCCAGCTCGTGTCGCAGCTCTTGAAAAAGCCGGCCGAATGGGTGCTCGTGCCACGCGCCCAGCTTCTGCGCGCGATGAAAACTCTTTATGGCGTCGGCGCCGAAACGTTCGACGAGATTCTTAAAACTAATCGCTCGTTCGAGATCTTGCAGGACGCCGAGACTAGCACCGACCTGACCGCGGACGATCCGGAAGCTTCGGTCGTCAAGTTTGTCAATCAGATCATTCGCGAGGCGATCATCGAGCGCGCCACCGATATTCATGTGGAACCGCTCGAAAACGACCTGCGCATTCGTTATCGCATTGACGGAATCTTGCATGAAGTGGCCGTACCGCCGCAGTTACGGCTGCTGCAATCCGCCATCATCTCGCGTTTGAAAGTGATGGCGCACATGGACATTGCCGAGCGGCGTCTGCCGCAGGATGGACGGATGAATTTGCACGCCAACAATCAAAAGATCGATGTGCGCGTCTCCACCATTCCCACGGTCAACGGTGAGTCGATCAGCTTGCGTCTCCTCAGCCGGAGCGAACAGCAGTTCGGTTTCGAGCGCCTCGACCTGAGCAAGAAACAGGAGCGTGTCATTCGCCATCTGCTCGCGCTACCCAACGGAATCATTTTGCTTACCGGCCCGACCGGCTGCGGAAAATCGACATCGCTTTATTGTTTTCTCTCCAGCATCAACTCCGTGCAGCGGCGTATCATTACCATCGAAGAACCGGTGGAATATCGGCTGCCGGGCGTCTCGCAGATCGACGTGAAGCCGGAGATCGATCTCACCTTTGCCAAAGGCCTGCGGCACATTTTGCGACAGGATCCGAACGTCGTGATGGTCGGCGAGATTCGCGACATCGAAACGGCGGACATCGCCATTCGCGCGGCCATGACCGGCCATCTTGTCTTCAGCACGCTCCACACCAACGACGCGGTCGGCGGCATCACGCGCTTGCTCGACATGGATGTCGAGCCGTTCCTGCTCGCGTCGGTCGTGAAATCCTTCATCGCGCAACGACTCGTGCGCACAATTTGTCCGGAGTGTGTCGAAATGGTCGAGTATCCCCCCGAATATTTGGCCGAGATTTCTTTTCCATCTGAGCTCGGCACAAAGTTTCGTCGCGGGCGCGGGTGCGACAGTTGTCGTCAGACTGGTTATCAAGGGCGCGCCGCGATTTATGAGATTTGCGTCGTGACCGAGCCGCTCAGAAAACTGATCATGCAAAAGCGCGATGGCGGCGAACTCAAGCAATGTGCCATTGCCGAAGGAATGGAAACGCTTCGGCAGGACGGCTGGCGTCGGGTCGCACAAGGCAGAACGACTATCGAAGAAGTTGTGCGCGTCACGCAAACCGACGAAGTAATGGCGGAAACGACGGAAGAAGCCGAGCCGGTGGTGGCGAGCTGAGCGGTGCAGTCCACCACGCGGGACGCGTGCGCTACCCAGAGCCGCGCAGTTCGCGAATCGCTTCGGCGTAATCTTGCGTGTGAAAGATGGAGGTGCCGGCGACGAGGACGTTGGCGCCATTTTGGATCGACAATGGCGCGGTCTCGGCGTTGATGCCGCCGTCGACTTCGATGTCGATCTTGTGTTCGCGCGATTTGTTCCACTTGGCAGCGCGTTTCACTTTTTCCATTTGCTCGGCACGGAATGATTGACCGCCGAACCCGGGATGCACGGTCATGACGAGCAGGATATCGATCTTGTCGAGGAATGGATCGACTGATTCAAACGGCGTGGCCGGATTCAAAGACAAACCGGCTCGACAGCCGTTTTCTCGAATTTGCCTCAAGGTTTTCTCAACATCGTGCTTGGCTTCCGGCTCGACATGAACCGTGATCGAGTTTGCGCCGGCTTCGACAAAACGCGGGACGTAATGATCGGCATGCTCGATCATCAAGTGCACATCGAGCGGCAGTTTAGTTTGCTTGCGCACAAGATCGACAATTGCCGGGCCGAAGGAAATGTTGTCGACGAAATGGCCGTCCATGATGTCGCAGTGAATCCAATCGGCGCCTGCTTTTTCGGTGGCGTGAACCTCATCAGCCAATTTTGAAAAATCGGCGGCGAGAATGGAAGGAGCGACGATGATGCGGTTCATGGGAAGAGAACGTTCAACGTTTAACGCCCAACGTTCAACGCGGAATGCTCTATATTTAAGAGCTTGACGATACGAGGCGCTGTTTCATGTTACCGCGTTTCAGCCGGTCGAATCGCGCTCCTAGCAGACGGTTTGCTTTTAGAGATCGAAGCCATGAGGTGCTCTGACCGGCTGGAGTGCGACTAATTTAATTTCATGTTCAAGGGACTTTTCGGCTGGTTATCGAGCGACATCGGGATCGATCTCGGCACGGCCAACACGCTCGTTTACGTCAAAGATCAGGGGATCGTCTTGCGTGAGCCGTCGGTCGTGGCGGTGCAAGCCGGCACGAACAAAGTGCTGGCGGTGGGTGACGAAGCGAAGCGGATGCTGGGCCGCACGCCTGCAAATATTGTGGCGGTGCGTCCGTTGAAAGATGGCGTGATCGCGGACTTCGAGGTGACCGAAGCGATGCTGCGCCATTTCATTTCGAAAGTGCACAACCGCCGGGTACGGGCGCGGCCGCGCGTGGTGATTGCGGTTCCCTCCGGAATCACGGAGGTGGAGAAGCGCGCGGTGCGGGAAAGCGCGACGCATGCCGGGGCGCGAGAAGTTTATCTCATTGAAGAACCGATGGCTGCGGCGATTGGCGTGGGGCTTCCGGTGCAGGACCCGGCCGGCAACATGATCATCGACATTGGGGGCGGGACGACGGAAGTGGCGCTGATTTCGCTTTCGGGAATTGTTTTCAGCCGCAGCGTGCGCGTGGCTGGTGACGAGCTGGACGAAGCGATCGTGCAATACATGAAGCGTGCTTACAATTTAATGATCGGCGAACGCACGGCGGAGGAGATCAAGATCAAGATTGGTTCGGCCTATCCGAGCGAGAAGGAGACGAGCGTGGAAGTAAAAGGGCGCGATCTGGTGGCCGGATTGCCCAAAACGCTCATGATCACGTCACAGGAAGTGCGCGAAGCTTTGCTCGAACCGATTTCGACAATTGTCGATTCGGTGCGAATCACCCTGGAGCGCTGTCCGCCCGAGCTTTCGGCCGACTTGGTCGATCGTGGGCTCGTGCTCGCGGGCGGAGGCGCGTTGCTACGCGGTTTCGATAAGCTTTTGAGCGAAGAGACGGGTTTGCCTGTCCATGTTGCGGAAGATCCGCTCAGCGCGGTGGCGGAAGGAACAGGCAAGTGCCTCAATGAACTTAAGTTTTTGCGTCAAGTGGCTTCGACGGACCGCCAGTGGCGATAACATTTTAGATTTCAGATTGCAGATTTCAGATTGCAGAGATAAGCGCGTTGACTGGCGCGTTGCCGTCCTAAGATCGACAATCGATTTGGGACAACGCCGATGAGCCGCACGAGCATTGTCGCATTGCTGATCTTCGGCGCCATCCTTGGATATTTTCTCAGCTTCGGCGCGGACAGCACGCGCAAATTCCAGGCCGGAGTTTATCAATTGATTGCGCCATTTCTGAGCAGCGGCTCGGGATTGCAAAAGCAAATTACATCAGTGCGCAGCGGGTTGAAGTCGCTGGAAGTTCTGGAGCGCGAGAATACTGCGCTACGTGTGGAGAATCGAGAGTTGAGAGCGACCAATCAGGGCTTGCGCGACGTCGAGCATGAGGTGAACCGTTTGCGGCACGCGCTTAATTATCGCGAGCGTTCTGTTTTCAAGCTCGTGCCGGCCGTAATAGTGACGCGCGACTCTTCGACATGGTGGCACACGGTGACAATCAACCGCGGAAAAGAGGATGGCATCGAGAGCGACATGGCGGTGGTAACGGATGAGGGTCTGGTGGGAAAAACGACTACGGTCAGCGCAAACATCTCGCTGGTCCTTTTGGTTTCGGATGAAAATTGCAAGGTCGCGGCGTCCGTGGAGGGGATGCGCGAACAGGGCATAGTGTCAGGCGAACGCGTCACTAGCGGATTGACCCCATTTTTGAATCTCAAATTCCTTTCGAAACAGGCGGATTTAAAGCCCGGGCAGAAAGCTTACACCTCGGGCGTTGGCGGAGTTTTTCCATCGGGGTTGCCGATCGGGGTGGTCAAAAGTTTTCATGTGCGTGAGCTGGACGGACAGGCGCAGCTCACGCCGGCGGTCGAGTTGTCGCATCTGGAGGATGTCTTTGTCGTGACTGGCCGAAAATGATATTCTTTCTTATTCTACTGGCTCTGGTTTTCATCGCGCAGATCGCGGAATTTTTCATTCCGGCGCTACCCTGGCTGTACAACGCGCACATTTACATTGTACCGTTGATTGTTTTTTACGGAGCGATGGCGTTGCCGTTTCCGCTCATGCTCGCGCTCGCGTTGTATGCGGGCATCCTGCTCGACGCACTGACCGTGCAGGTGGTCGGCGCGAGGGTTGAAATTTCCCTCGGATGGTCGATACTGCTCTACGCTGTGCTGGCGGGAATAATGCATGGCCTAAGGCCACTCTTCATCCGCGGCCGCTGGGAAGTGCATTGCGTCCTGAGCGGCATCTGCACTTCAACGATTATTCTGGCGCAATATTTGATGATCACATTCCGGCGCGGTTCTCTCTTTTTCTCCCGTGAAGTCTGGTGGCAAATTGGCGGACCGGGTTTGATCGCGATGCTAATGGCTCCGATTATTTTCTGGCTTTTGCAATGGATGGGACGGATCACAGCCTATCCATATCTTCCTGAAGGGAACCGCTTCGAATGAACCGCCGCCTTAGTCCGCGTTTGCGGATTCAATTTCTCGGACTCCTGATGTTGCTCGGGATGGGCGCGCTCGCGCTCCGGCTTTGGTGGATACAGGTGGCGCACGGCGCAGAATGGACCGCGCAAATTCGCGGCAGCTCACAAGCAACGGTGCGAATTCCATCGGTGCGCGGTGAGATCAAAGACCGCAACGGACTAACCCTGGTGCAAAATCGAGCGAGTTATGAGGTTGATTTTTACTTGCCCGAGATGGTGAAGGGCTATCGCGAACGGTTCGGTGCGCCGCCAGTCGCGGAGTACCGCGCCATCATCAACGGGATGCCGAAAGACCAGAAGGAGGCGGACATCATCAGGATCGTCAATGACGGCATCGTCCCGCGCTTGGACGATCTCGATCTTGCGCGCGATTACAATGCCGGCCAACTCCAGAGACATTACCGCAACGACACCGAGGTGCCGTTTTCCTACATCAAGGACATCGATTTTCCAACAATGGCAAAATTTTCCGAGCACGATGTTGGGTTGCCTGGCGTGGATATCGCGATCAAGCCAGTGCGTTCTTACGTCTATGGCGCGCTCGCCGCGCATCTCCTCGGTTACGTCGGAGCGCCTGACGACATTAATAAGGAGGAGGCGAGGAGATTTACTTTTTACCAGGGCGACGTGGAGGGAAAATCGAACATTGAGAAGTCGATGGATGAATTTCTCCGCGGCCAGCCGGGGGTGCGCTATCTGCGACGCAACGCGAAAGGGACGATTGACGGTGTTTTGCGAGAAGACCCGCCCAAGCAAGGGGCAAATGTTTTCCTAACCATCGACTCGCGGATTCAGGCGATTGCCGAGGAAGCGTTGCGCGCGGTTAGCCGCGCCGCGGCCGTGGTTGTCGATCCAAACAACGGCAACATTCTCGCGATGGTCTCGGTGCCGTCGTTCGATCCGAATACATTCATTCCCAGCATCAAAGCAAAAGATTGGCAGGCGCTTCAAAAAGATGAAGCCGATCCGCTCGTCAACCGTGCGGTGAGCGCGCTTCCGCCAGGATCGACATTCAAGCTCGTAACCGCGCTGGCTGGTTTGCGCAAGAACCTGTCGAACGCGCACTTCAATTGCGGCGGCGGCGTTAGTTACGGCGACCATTACTTCAAGTGCTGGGTGGCAGAGAAACATTATACCCACGGCACGATCGGCCTGATCGATGCGATTAAGGTGTCCTGCGATTCATTTTTCTATCAGTACGGAAATGCCGCCGGCATTCAGTCGATTGACGCGACTGGGAAAATGATGGGCTTGGCCGAAGAATCCGGCCTCCAGTTGACGGGTGAACAAGTGGGTATTCTGCCCGGCCCGGAATGGATGCAGGTGCATCATCCACAAGAAAGATGGTCACAAGCGCAGACGGCCAACGTGTCGATTGGGCAGGGGTACGATCTTGTTTCCCCGCTGCAATTGGCGATGGCTTACGCGACCATCGCCAACGGCGGCGTCTGCTATTATCCTCGGCTGGTTGATAAAGTTTTAAATCAGGACGGCTCTCCTGTTCTGGATGACCATGGCAAGATCGCAGTGCCCCAGACGCCCCGGGTGCGATCCGATTTGCACAGCGACCTTTCGCGCGAGCAAATCGATCTCGTGCGCAAAGGGCTCTGGAAAGTTGTCAATGAAGACGGGGGAACGGGGGGACGGGCGCGATTAAAAACCGTGCAAGTGGCGGGAAAAACCGGCACCGCGCAAGCCACCGATCGCGGCCACAAAGATACGATCGCGTGGTTTGCCTGTTTTGCTCCGTTCGATAATCCCAAGTACGTCGTCGCCGTGATGGTGCAGGGGGGCGAACATGGCGGCAGCGTCGCCGGGCCAATTGCGACCCGCATTCTGGAACGCACCCTGGCGATGGATGAAGGCAATTTCGACATGACAGTCGCATGGATTGCCCCGGCCCATAAGGCCAATCCCTTTCAAATGATCAAGGACGTGAATTACGCCGGAGGGAACGTTGCGAGTGGCGACGAAGAAAATGCCGACGCATCGCAAAATGCAGACGCACAGATGGCGAGTGCCGGTGGTGCTCCGGACGTGGAACCTGAAGCCGACGCGCAGGGGAAAGTGAGACGGGCCCCGGTGGCGCGTGCCATTCCCGTAGCGCCGCAGCGGCGTCCGAACTTTTTTGAACGGCTCTTTGGAGTCAAGCGGCCTGCGGCGCAAGCGACTCCGCCGCCGGTCCGGCGTCCCGGCACTCGATGAACTTTCGATCAGAGACCTTGCCCGAGAGCGCCTCGGCGCTTCCGTTGCTGATCGTCCAACTTATTCAGCTTTATGATAGACAAAGTAAGAAAAATTTTAGGTCTGCCTTCACGCAAGACCGGCAACAAAATTGTGCTGAGCGTGGAAAAGCTCGAGCGGCGCGTCGCGCTGCTCGAGAATGGTCAACTCGAAGAATACAGCGTCGAGCGTAGCACCTCGCGTAACATTGTCGGCAGCGTTTACAAGGGCAAGGTCAAGAACATCGAGATGGGACTGAAGGCGATGTTCGTCGACATCGGCTTCGAGAAGAATGCCTTTCTCCATTTCTGGGACGCCATTCCCGCCGCCCTCGATAGCGGCATTGAAGAAATTGATCGGCCGTCGAAAAAACAAGGGAAGCGAATTACCGCAAAAGACATTCCCAGAATCTATCCGGTGGGTTCGGAGGTGATCGTGCAGGTCACCAAAGGACCGATCGGGACAAAAGGACCGCGCGTCACGACCAACCTCAGTTTCGCCGGGCGTTATTTGGTCTTGATGCCCTTCAGCGATCGCAGCGGCATTTCACGAAAAATCGAAGAACCGAAAGAACGCGATCGTCTCCGGAAAATTCTGCACCAACTCGATATTCCCGAAGGCATCGGCGTGATTATTCGAACGGTGGGCGAGGGCCAGCGCGCGAGATGTTTTGTCCGTGATTTGCGGTTCCTTCTCGATCAATGGGCCAAAGTCGAGCAGCAGATCAGAGAATCTCCCGCGCCTTGTCGCGTTTTTGAAGAACCTGATTTAGTCGAGCGGACGGTGCGCGATTTCCTGACCGAAGAAATCGACGACGTGGTTTGCGACGATCGCGCGGCAACGGACCGGATGAGCGAAATGGTCGGCCAGATTTCGCGGCGCGCCCGGAATCAAATTCACTTTTACGATGGCGCAACGCCGATTTTCGAAACTTACGGTGTGCAAAAGCAAATCGACGACGCGTTTCATCGACAAGTGTGGCTGAAATGCGGCGGCTACATCGTGATCGACGAAACCGAGGCGCTCGTCGCTATCGACGTAAACACTGGCCGCAACAAAGGCGGCCGCGATGTGGAGAAAACCATTTTGCAGACGAACTTGGAAGCAGCCGATGAAATTGCGCGCCAACTCAGACTGCGCAATATCGGCGGATTGATCATCGGCGATTTTATCGACATGAAGAGCCGCAAAGACCAGCAGATGGTCTATAACCTGATGAAAGAGCGACTGAAGCGCGACAAGGCCAGGACGCACGTGCTTCCCATTTCCTCCCTCGGTTTGATAGAAATGACGCGGCAGCGCGCCCAGGAGAGTCTAAGCGACACCATCTATCAAAATTGTCCTTACTGCGGCGGGCGTGGCGTGGTGAAAACTTCGATGACTACGAGCGTGGAATTGCACCGCACCCTCAATACGGTGATGCGGAAATATCAGGACAAGATTCACGAAATCCGCGTCATCTTAAATCCCGATGTCCTGAAGCGATTGAAAGAGGAAGACGAGGAATTGCTGGTCGAGCTGGAGCGGCGTTACGCGGGGCGGCTTGTGTTTCGAGGGGACCCTACGTACCATCAGGAGAAGTTCACCCTCACTGATGCAACGACCGGCGCGGAACTCAAGGCCTGAGTCGCTTTACTTTAATAAGTTGAAAAAAGTTCTTGCAATTTTGGACGACCCAGCCAAACTCGCGGCATCCGAAAGTATAGCGAGTTTCGTTATTGACTTGGGCGCTCCGACATGTTTGGAGTTAGAAGTAAAAAACTTAACCAAAAGGAGAATTAAGATGAAGGGATTAATGTTGGCCCTGTTGGGCAGCGCGGCGATCTGTTCGGTCGCCTTTGCCGGTACTGAGACCTATTCAGGAAAGGAGATGAAGCAAGTGGCTCCACCGCCTTGCCCGGAGTGGTACGCGGATAACGAGTTTAACGTGGATCTTTGGGGCACTTACGTTTTTACCGGGAACAATTCGCAAGATGACCGCTACCTCGAGAACGACCACGCTTGGGGCGGCGGTCTGGATGCCAAATATTTTTTCCACCGTTATTTTGGCATCGGTATTGAAGGGTGGATGGTGGATGCGAGGCGACGTTCCTTCGATTTCGCGGAGGTTGAAAATGGGGGAGTTGCGGAGCCTATCGTCTCCACAAACAGGCATGATCCGCGCGGGGTGGGTGCCGCCCTGGGCACGTTGACCTTGCGTTATCCGTTCCACTGCTCGCGCTTTTCGCCCTACATTTTCGGTGGTGGCGGCGCGATCTTTGGCGGCGGCGAAAGGGATACATTTTTCCACAGTGATAGCCCTGACGTTCTCAATGATTTACACTCCGACAGAAAGACAAGAGCTATTGGTCAAGTTGGCGGTGGCCTCGAAATCCGTTTCACGCGGCACATCGGCTGGATCAATGATTTCAGCTGGAACTTTGTCGACGGTCCGGACAATAACTTCGGAATGGTGCGCAGCGGGATTAATTTCGCGTTCTAAGATCGACAACCGCATTTGGGACGGCGGCGTCTGGATTTTACCGGATGCCGCCGTTTGTTTTATGGGCGGTAGTCTCATCTCCCGTCGATCGCCGGCTCGAA
>CATPAW010000071.1 GCA_955652255.1 uncultured Chthoniobacterales bacterium
CTACTTGCGCGACTTAAAGTATCGCCTCGGGCGTTTTGAAAAAGATTTCGGTTCTCGCCATGTGGCAGAGATTACAACGAGCGATATTGACCAATGGTTGCGCCAACTCGGTCTCGGTTCTGTTTCGAGAAACAGTTTCCGTCGTCGTCTGGTCACGCTCTTTAAGTTTGCCAAGACTAATGGCTGGTGCCGAACTGTTCCCGCAGCCGAATCAGCACGTGTCCGAGAGATATCTGACGAAATTGGAATTTTGACGCCAAGTGAGCTTAGCGGTCTGCTAAAAGTTGCATCTGAAGAAACGATTCCCTATTGGACGATTGGGGCGTTTGCCGGTCTGCGAGCGTCGGAAATTGAACGGCTTGACTGGGCGGACGTGAATCTGCGGCATATCAGGGTTCGGGCTAAACATGCGAAAACTGCATCTCGACGACTCGTGGATATTCAACCGAACCTGCGAAAGTGGCTTCTCCCGTATCGTGGAAGGGCAGGAAAAGTCGCGCCCGAAAACTTGCGAGTAAAACTACTAGCGGATAGAAAACGGGCAGCGGACGCGGGCGCTCTTACGCGCAAATGGCCCTCAAATGCACTCCGTCATTCGTTCGCGTCGTATCATCTCGCGCGATTCGACAACGCCGCAAAGCTTGCACTACAACTCGGACATGTTGGCCAGGATATTATCTTCCGGCATTATCGACAGGTCGTAACTCGCGCCGAAGCCAATCGCTATTGGAAAATCGCGCCGCCGAGTAAGGGCGCGAAGATCATCGCGTTCACAAAGGCCGCATGAAAAGTGATACAATGCAGCCCTGCAACATTGAAACATTGAAACATTGAAACATTGAAACATTGAAACATTGAAACACTGGAACAGTGCATCAAAGGTCGCAACGTAACAGGGTCGCCCCGGGGCGGCTTCGCCTGTCCAAGCTGTCTGTCATCCCGGCGTCACTTTGTCCAAATGGACAAATTATCGAGGGTAAGCCGCGCAACATTGAAACATTTGAGCAGTGCATCAAGGTCGCAACGTAACAGGGTCGCCCGGCAGCATTAAGAATCGATTGGACAGGACAAAAGCTGGCTATTTCGGGTGTCCGTTCGCAGACATCTCTCCACAAAGAGTTAAATGGCGTAAGTAGTTATTGCCGAGCACTATACATCGCAGCGCGGCAGAAATGATCTCGTCGTATCCGTCGTTAAAACGGCCAATCCATCCAGGACAGAGAATGGTAATGTGCCCAACCGCGGGCTCAGCAGCGATTGAATTTTTCCGGCCCGATAATGAGAGGTCCTCCCCTGCACCGGTACGCCCCCGAGCAAAAAGACCAGCCTCTACTTATTTAGAGGCGCAGAAAAATTTTTGGTCAAAAAGTTCACTGGTCGCTCCGCAAGGTGTTCGACAACGCCAGCTTTGCTCTCGACGGTCGGCAGTCTAATGGAGAGTATATCTGTGACGCGCGTTTCTGCGTGAATCCATATGTCCCCTGAGCGTAAACCGGATCTTCATCTCGAAATCGCCCATGTCCTGTTCATGGATATGGTGGGCTTCTCGAAACTTCTTATCAACGATCAGAGCGAGATACTTGAGCAACTTAATCAACTCGTGCGGGACACGCAGCATTTCCGTGAAGCCGAAGCGGCCGGCAAACTGATTCGGCTCTCGACCGGCGACGGGATGGCTCTGGTCTTTTCCAACAGCGCGGAAGCGCCGGTGGAATGCGCATTGGAAATCAGCAGGGCGTTGAAGAGCCATCCGCAAATCCCATTGCGAATGGGTGTGCATAGTGGGCCGGTCAATGCGGTTAGCGATGTCAATGACCGCTCAAATGTCACTGGCGCTGGAATCAACATGGCGCAGCGCGTGATGGATTGCGGCGATGCAGGGCACATTCTTCTCTCCCGCCATGTCGCGGAAGACCTGGAGCAATACAGACAGTGGCAACCGTGCCTGCACGATCTTGGTGAATGTGAAGTGAAGCACGGCGTCCGGGTCTCCGTCGTCAATCTCTACACGGACGAACTCGGCAATTCGGAGGTGCCCGAGAAATTTCGGCAGGCAAAAGAGACGCAAACAGCACCGGCGACTCCGGCATCCGATACGAAACCGGGTGGACAATCACGGGTATGGATCGCCGCGCTTATTATCGTTGCGGCTGCCGCCGCAGCGGGATCTTACATTTTCTCCCATCGGTCTAGCTCGAAACCGCCGCCTTCTTCCACCGCGCCGGAAAAATCGATCGCGGTGCTTCCGTTTGAAAACTTGAGCAGCGACAAGGAGAACGCTTACTTCACTGACGGTGTGCAGGATGAAATCTTGACGCGCTTATCCAAGATCGCCGATCTGAAGGTCATCTCGCGCACATCGACGCAGCATTACAAGAGCGCGCCGGAAAACCTCACCGAAATCGCCAGGCAACTTGGCGTTGCCCACATCCTGGAAGGAAGCGTGCAGAAGAGCGGCGACGCCGTGCGCGTGAACGTGCAGCTGATCAAAGCGGCCAACGATTCCCATCTTTGGGCCGATACCTTCGATCGCAAACTGACCGACATCTTCTCGGTGGAAAGCGATATCTCAAAAGCCATCGCCAGTCAGTTACAGGCAAAGCTCACCGGTCGCGAAGAACATGAGATCACGGACAAACCAACCAACAACCCTCAAGCGTATGATACTTACCTTCGCGGTCTCGCTTACACCTTAAAAACCACGAATTCGCCGGGCAGCGCTCTCGCCGCCCAGAAACATTTTAGAGAGGCAGTGCGACTGGATCCGAAGTTCGCTCTTGGTTGGGCCCGGCTATCATTGTGGGATTCCATTAACTACGTTTCAGGGAATCTTCCCACAACGACTGCGCTTAAAGAGGAGGCCCGACAGGCGGCCGACACTGCCTTGGATTTGCAGCCCGATCTGGGCGAGGCGCTTCTAGCTAAAGGCAGATACCACTATGGCTGTCTAAAAGACTACGACACCGCAGTCCGTTACTTTGAGCAAGCTCGTCGAGCACTTCCAAACAGCAGCGAAATTCCTGAGAACCTCGCCTACGTGGCACGCAGGCGCGGCGCCTGGGAGCAGAGCGAAGGTTATTTCAACGAGGCTGAGCGGATCGATCCCCGCAATGTCAGGGCGCTACAGCAGCACGCAATCTCGTACATCGCACTTCGCCGCTTTCAGGAGGCATCACGAAAGCTCGATCAGGTCCTCAGCATCACGCCAGACGATCCTGACACTCTGGCATCGAAGGCTGGCATCGCTCAAGCCGAGGGCGATTTGCCGCGCGCCGCTGCTTTGCTTACTCCGCTCCATTTCGACGCGTCTGACTCCTCATCACTAGAGGTCCAGGTTTATCAGGCAATCCTCGAGCGCCATCCGGCACAGATGATTACCAAGTTGCAGGAACTCCTCGCCACGCCTGACCCAGCGGTTGGCTATTTCAATGGCGAGCTGCGGTTTTATCTCGGCTGGGCGCAACAGGTCGCTGGCGATAGCGTCGCGGCGAAGAGAGTATGGCAAGAGGCGCGCAGTGAACTCGAATCTTTCGCGAAGGAACAGGCGGAAGACCCCTTTCTAATCGGCGATTTGGCGCTGGTAGCCGCGGC
>CATPAW010000072.1 GCA_955652255.1 uncultured Chthoniobacterales bacterium
GAAAACGAATTGTCGATGTTACAAGCCGGTCAAAAAATCGCGGTCACGGCGAAATCTTATCCCGGCGAAAACTTCGACGGCACGATCAGCCTGATCAATCCGTTTCTCGACGAAACGAAACGCACCGCCAAAGTGCGCATCGATATTCCGAACGCGGATTTCAAGCTGCGGCCCGGCATGTACGTCAATGCCGAACTCGCCATGAATATGGGTGAGGCGTTGACTGTTCCCGTGAGTGCCGTCATGCCGACCGGCACACGCAACGTCGTCTTCGTCGATAAAGGCGGAGGGAAATTGGAGCCGCGCATCGTCCAACTCGGAGCGAAATACGGCGACATCTATGAAGTCCAAAGCGGGCTGCAAGAAAACGAGCGCGTCATCGCGAGCGCGAACTTTTTGATCGATGCCGAATCAAAAGTGCAAGGCGCGCTGAAGGACTTTGAGCAAGAAAAGCCGGAGGAAGCGGCCGCGTCGCGGGCGAAGCCATGACCGAAACAGAGCCAACCTCGCAGGACGAAAAGGCACCGACTCCGGGACGCGACACGTTCATTGAGCGCATGATCGAGACGAGCGCGAGAAATAAGTTTCTCGTTTTCATCTTCGTTAT
Organism: uncultured Chthoniobacterales bacterium; assembly: GCA_955652255.1. Taxonomy (GTDB): domain Bacteria; phylum Verrucomicrobiota; class Verrucomicrobiia; order Chthoniobacterales; family UBA10450; genus UBA10450. The sequence continues at coordinate 608 of CATPAW010000072.1, forward strand.
CTTCGCTGTCACAGCAGGACTCTATGGACTGATCCATACGCCGCTCGATGCCATTCCCGATCTGAGCGACGTGCAGGTGATCGTTTATACCGATTGGGAAGGGCGCTCGCCTGATCTTGTCGAAGACCAGATCACCTATCCGATTTCATCACGATTTATCTCCGCGCCGAAAGTGAAGTTCGTGCGCGGTGAATCGATGTTTGGAAAGTCGTTCATCTACGTCATCTTTGAGGACGGGACCGACATCTACTGGGCGCGTTCGCGCGTGATCGAATATTTGAATTCGGTCCGCGGTTCGCTACCCGAAGGCGTCAATCCCGTGATCGGCCCCGACGCGACCGGCGTCGGGTGGGTTTACGAATACGCGCTCGTTGACGACACGGGTAAACACGATCTCGCGGAGCTGCGCTCAATCCAGGATTGGAATCTCCGTTATGCGCTTTCGTCGGTGAAGGGTGTGTCCGAAGTCGCGCCGGTTGGGGGGTTCGTTAAGCAATACCAGGTCGATCTCGATCCGAATGCGCTTGTCGCCTACAACATTCCGCTGAGCGAAGTCGTTAACGCGATCAAAATGAGCAACGCCGATGTCGGCGGTCGCGTGTTCGAAGTGGCGACGACCGAGTATTTCATTCGCGGTCGCGGCTACATTAAAAGCGTCGCAGACATCGAGAACATCGTTCTCAAGGTCAATAACGGGACGCCGGTCTATGTAAAAAATATCGCTACCGTCCACCTCGGTGGCGACATTCGGCGCGGCGTCGCGGAACTGGACGGCAAAGGCGAAGTCGTCGGTGGAATCGTGGTGATGCGTTACGGCGAAAACGCGCTCAACGTCATCGACGGCGTCAAAAAGAAAATCGAGGAGATCAAATCGTCCTTGCCGGAAGGCGTGCGCATCGTCCCGACTTATGATCGCAGCGATTTAATCAAGCGCGCAATCTCGACACTTCGGGAAAAGCTGATCGAAGAAAGTATTGTCGTCGCGCTCGTCTGCATCGTCTTCCTCTGGCACGTCCGATCGTCGCTCGTCGCGATCATCACGCTGCCCATCGCCATCATTCTCTCGTTCATCCCGATGTGGTGGATGAATCTCACTTCCAACATCATGTCGCTAGGCGGCATCGCCATCGCCATCGGCGCGATGGTCGATTCGGCGATCATCATGATCGAGAACGCTCATAAGGCGCTTGAGCAGTTTCGAGAAGAACATGGCCGGGAACCGAACAACACTGAGCGGGCGAGAGTGATCATCACGGCGGCCAAATCTGTCGGCCGTTCGCTCTTCTTCGCGCTGCTCGTTATCACCGTCAGCTTCATACCAGTCTTTTCTCTCACCGCACAGGAAGGCCGTTTGTTCAAGCCGCTGGCATTTACGAAGACGTTCTCGATGTTCTTCGCGTCGTTTCTCGGCGTAACACTCGTGCCCGTGTTGATGACGCTGCTCATCCGCGGCAAGATCGCGCCCGAAATCAAGAATCCCGTGAACCGATTTTTGATTGGGGCGTATCAACCATTCGTCAATTTCGTGCTGCGATATCGCGTGTTCACGCTGATATGCGCGCTCGTTATTCTTCTTCTCACCATTTTCCCGTTCAAGCGGCTCGGCAGCGAATTCATGCCGCCACTGAACGAAGGCACATTGCTTTACATGCCAACGGCAGTGCCGGGCATATCGATCGCCGAAGCGACCAAAATTCTTCAGATTCAAGATCGACAACTGAAAAAGATTCCTGAGGCGGTAACCGTATTCGGCAAAGCGGGGCAGGCCGAAACGCCAACCGACCCGGCGCCATTGTCGATGTTCGAGACGATTGTTGCGCTCAAACCACCCGATCAATGGCGCAAGGGAATGACGTGGGACAAGCTGCTCGCCGAAGTTAACGCTAACATCAAAACGCCCGGCATGGCGAACATTTTCTGGATGCCGATCCAGACGCGGACAGAAATGCTCACCTCCGGTTTTCGTACCGTGCTTGGAGTGAAAGTTTTCGGCCCTGATCTCGGAGAAATCCAAAAGCTCGCGGTGCAGATTGAGAAAGAGCTTTCCAGTCTTCCGAATACGCGCAGCGTGTTCGCCGAACGCACAGTGGGCGGTTATTTCCTCGACTTCGTTGTCAACCGTGAATCGGCAGCACGTTACGGTCTTAAAGTCGGCGACGTAAACGACATCATTGAGTCTGCCATCGGCGGGAAAAATATCACGACCACAGTGGAAGGTCGCGAGCGTTATCCAGTCAACGCTCGCTACGCGCGTGATTTCCGGCAGGACCTCGACGCGCTCAAGCGCGTGCTCGTTGCGACTCCAACCGGCGCGCAAGTACCGATCTCGCTTTTGGCCGACATTAAATACAAAACAGGTCCGCCATCCGTGCGCAGCGAAAATGGCAAGCTCGTTGGGTTCGTCTTTGTCGATATCACGACGAGCGACATCGACGGGTATGTGCGCAAGGCGTCACAACAGGTCGGCCAGCGCATTCAATATCCGCCCGGGTATTACATTGAGTGGGCGGGACAGTTTCAATATCTGCAAGCCGCCAAAGCACGGCTCAAGATCGTTATCCCGTTCACGCTCTTGATCATTTTTGTCCTCATCTACATCAACACGCGATCAGTCGTGAAAACGGCAATCGTGTTGTTGGCCGTTCCGTTCTCGTTAGTTGGCGCGTTCTGGCTCCTTTATTTGCTCGGCTACAATATGAGTGTCGCCGTCTGGGTCGGCCTGATCGCGCTCGCTGGTCTCGATGCCGAAACCGGCGTGGTCATGCTGCTCTATCTCGATCATGCATGGGAAAAGTTCAAAGCCGAGGGGCGGATGAACACGATGAAGGATCTGCACGACGCCGTTATCGAAGGCGCTGTCGGACGCGTTCGACCCAAAATCATGACTGTCTGCGCAATCCTATTCGGATTGCTGCCGATCATGTGGTCACCGGTCACACAAGCGGGCGCCGATGTGATGAAGCGTATCGCGACGCCAATGATCGGCGGCGTGATTACTTCAGCCGTCCTCGAATTGTTGATCTATCCAGTAATTTACGTGCTCTGGAGAAAGCGAAGCTTGAAAGAGCAGGAGGAAGACGAAACACCGTTGGTTCCGCCAGCGCTCGTACCATCCGAAAAAGTTCGTCGCCGCATGCCGAGGATCATCGTGACGGTTCTCATCGCCGCGGCGCTTATCTACGGCGCAAATTTCGCATGGCACAAATTCACGCGCCGAAACATGACCGGCACACCTTTCGCTACCCGGACCGTGAACGACCTCACCGTCAAACTGTTCGTACCTGGAGGACAGCTCAAAAACGGCGACAACGATGTAATGATCGAATTTCATGATTCGAGCGGGAACCTCGTGGATGTCGGCACCGTCAAGTTTGAGGCCGCTATGAATATGACCGGAATGCAGATGCACGGAGGCGCGAACATCCAATCGGCCGGGTCACCCGGTCGTTATCGCGCGAAGATTAAACTGGGAATGTCAGGAGATTGGACAGCCAAGCTTTCTTACGAAGGTCCGCACGGCAAAGGCGAGCAAAGCTTTTCGGTGTCTGCAAAATGAACTGGTCGAGCAAGAATTTTCGAAACCACGAGTGCGGTTCTGTGAAGAAACAAGAAACAAAAAGTAGAAACTAATGAAAATAAAACTCACCTGCATCCTCATCGCAGTTCTGGCGCTCGCGATGGTGCCGGGATGCGCAACTGACAGTCAGCAGAGGGATTGTCCTCCAAGTCAGGCATGTCCTCCGAGTCAGTGCAAATAATCAAATCGGCACAGGGCGTGAGAGTAGCCGGACAAATATCTGAAATCGCCCAGCGAAATAACACCAAGTTGTCCATCCGTCCCAACTTCAAGTTCAACACTAAACAATAAGAAACAAACCCCGATATGAAAACCAAACTAGTACCACTTCTAACTATCATTGCATTCGCCGTCGCTGTATTGGCGACCAATGCTCGCGCTGGCCATCGAACATTCCGCAAAGAGCAAAACGGCGCATTGATGGAACCAGTGAAATCCATTTTCGAAAGTTATTTGAAAATCGAATCTGCACTGGCGAACGAGTCAACCGTCGGCATAGAAATCAACGCTTCAGCGATTGCCAGCGCCGTGCGGGGCGATTCAATGAAGATGTTCCCTCCGCAAGTGGCCAAGCAAGCCGAAATCTTGGCCGGGACGAGGAACCTGTCTTCTGCGCGCGAAGCATTCAAGCCTCTCAGCAAATCGCTGATCCAGTACTTGGCCGATCACAACATCACGAGCGCGTATGTGGAAGTTTACTGCCCGATGACGAAGGCAAGCTGGATTCAAAAGGATAGGAAGATCAACAACCCCTACATGGGAGGTTCGATGTGGAGTTGCGGAACGATCAAGCAGAAACGACGCGCATCGCGATCCGACGGCTGGCTGACTGATGATGAGTTGAAGCACGTATGAAAAAGCGGCGCCCGCGCGAACGGCCAAACACCGCCACGCTACTTAAGGAGATTCGGTCGGCAGCTACGCTCGATCGGCGGCGGCTCAAGCTCATCTTCGGCGCTGCATTCCTGGCGGCAATCGCCCTCGCTGGATTGCTCATCTGGAGTTCGCTGCCCGTTAAACTTACGGAAGTAGATCGCGCTATGCTAAAGCAGTATGACTCGATTCGAGTAGCTCTGTCTCACGACGACCTAGCGTTAGCTGAAAAAGCGGCCGCCACATTAGCCGATTCTTACCAAAAGAGGCGAGCAATCTTCGGAGCCGCTCAGGCGCTATCGAAAGCCGACTCGCTGGAAGCAGCTCGCGAGGCATTCAGCACAATGAGCGCCGAAGCTGTGAGAATGGCGCGAGGTCACAAGGAATACTACGTCGTCGGCTGCTCGATGAATCAATGTCCTGCGCCCTGTGTGAACTGCCAAATGTCGAGATTTAGTGACTGGGTGCAAACCGATCCGGCGATCGCGAACCCATTCATGGGGAAAGCGAGTCCGCACTGCGGAGTGATCAAACAACAGAGGCTCACGCAACAATTTAAAAGACCAGCTTCAACATAAACACCAAACCATAGAAACAAACCACACATGAAAACCAAACTACTATTACCACTGCTAACTCTCACGACACTGGCTCTCGCAGCCTTCGCGACCAACGCTCGCGCTGGCTGCTGCGAGCCGGAATGTCCGATGATGATGCAAACGGCCAACACCGACGAAAGCGGTGCTCTGATGGAACCCGTAAAATCGGTGTTGGATAATTACTTGAAGATTCAGTCTGCTCTGGCGAAGGATTCGATCGACGGCGTAGCTTCGAACGCTTCGGCAATTGCCAACGCCGTGCGCGGCGATTCGATGAAAATGCTTTCACCGCATGTGGCCGAACAAGCCGATGCTTTGGCTAAGGCGAAAGACTTGGCAAGCGCGCGCGAAGCATTCAAGCCGCTGAGCAAATCGCTCATCCAATATATGAATGATCACAACGTCTCTACATTCGTCGAAGTTTACTGCCCGATGGCGAAGGCGAGCTGGCTGCAAGCCGGCGACAAGATCGACAATCCCTATTTGGAAAGTTCGATGCGCGGCTGCGGTGAAATTCAGAACAAAACAAAGCAGAAGAGCAGCTAAACGTTGCTGAACCATTCCTATGAAGAAAACGAGTTTGGGATGGCTGTGGATGCTGCTCTGCTGTTTGGCGCCTCTTTTAGTGATCCTGGTGCTCGCAGTGGGCGGATGGAGTCGGAGCAGCCTGGTTTACATCATCGCGATTCTCGCCTGCCCGCTGAGCATGCTTTTCATGATGTTCTCCGGTCGCGGCTCCCATCGTTCCTCGCAAGATGAAGACGAACCTAAAGATCGCTGACGCAGAAGCCCGGGAGTCCCGCGCGTTTACAGAGATGCGACCCGCGTGTGCACTCGACCGTTTATCGCGCGAAGATCAAAACGCGGCGGGGCGGGCGATTCGACGGTCAGAGTTTCTTACCAAGGGGAGCGTCTTGGTCAGGCCAACCGCATCGGCCCGCTCCAGCGGTTAAGCATGCAGCTTTCAATGACATTCAATTTTCGAAGAACAAACCAACCAAACAAAAAAGGAAACCAACCGTATGTCAGACGTTCACAAACATCAGAGCCCGGAGATGCATGAGTGCATCCATAATTGCGAAAATTGCCGCGATGCCTGTCTTCACGCCATCCACGACTGCCTCAAGAAAGGCGGGAAACACGCAGACCACCACCACATCGGCCTGCTCATGGATTGCGCGCAAATCTGCAACACAGCACACGACTTCATGCTCCGGCATTCGCACCTGCACGGAGTCACGTGTGGCGCGTGCGCGGAAATTTGCGAAGCGTGCGCCAAGTCATGTGAAGAGATGGGAGATACGGAGTGCGCGGAGTTCTGCCGCGCGTGCGCCAAGACTTGCGGCGCGATGAGCAGCACGAAAGCTTAACCCAACAAGCGCGGGAGGCGGCGGCGCTCTTGCGTCTCGCCTCCCGTTCTTACCGACAACATCCTGAAATCAAAACCTCAAACAATCATGAAGGCACAAGCTTTACTCGCCGTACTAGCTTTAATGCTTCCGCAAATCGCGTGGGCTGCCGCGCCGGCCGGCACCGATCCGCGTGCCTATTCAGGTCCGGTATGGTCACCTTACATCGCCGGAGCTGGAATTGGCCTGCTCTCGTGGCTGACATTTTATTTCTCGGACAAGGCGATTGGCGCCTCCTCGTTTTATGCGAGCCTCGCGGGACTGATCGGTAAAGTGGTCGCTCCACGTCACACCGCTTCGTTGAAGTATTACCGCGACAACCCGCCGAAGCTCGATTGGGCAATTGTGTTCATCGCCTTCACTATTGCCGGGTCCTTTTTAGCGGCGTGGACGGGTGGCGAAATCACTAATCAGTGGCTCCACCCCATGTGGGTTGCGCGCTTTGGCGACAGTGTAGCGCTTCGGGCGGTGGTTGGCTTTGTCGGTGGAATACTGATGGCGTTCGGCGCCAGACTGGCCGGCGGCTGCACCAGTGGTCACGGCATCAGCGGCACACTTCAACTCAGCGTCGGCTCGTGGATCGCGATCACGTCGATGTTTGCCGGCGGAATCGTGAGCGCGTTGCTGATGTGGCGCGTATGAAACCAAAAGCAAGCACGCGAAAAGATCGAGCCGGAATTTCCAACAACACAACGGGGACTCGGCTCGTTAGAAAATGAAAGCGGGAAAACTTTTCGGGGCGGCACTCTTCGGACTCCTCTTTGGGTTTCTTCTGCAGAAAGGCGGCGTGGCGAAGTTCAACGTGCTCATTGGCGCATTGCTGCTCGATGACTGGACGGTCGTGAAAGTAATGATGAGTGCAATCCTCGTGGGTATGCTCGGCGTGTTCACGCTGCATTGGCTTGGAAAGGTGAACCTGCATATCAACCCGACACGGATCGGCGCGAACATTGTCGGCGGCCTGATCTTCGGCGTCGGATTCGCGCTGCTCGCCTATTGCCCCGGCACCGGCGCTGCCGCATTGGGCCAGGGAAACTGGGATGCGATTTTGGGGATGCTCGGTTTGATAGCCGGTTCGTATCTGTACGCGGAGTTATCAGGCTGGCTGACACGAACCGTTGAAACTTGGGGCAACAAGGGCAAGCTCATGCTGCCCGAGCTCTTTCACCTCAGGCGCGCGCCGTTCATCGCCGGATTCGCCGTGTTCCTCATTTTGCTGTTAGGAGTCCTAAAGGCTTTTCCACGGTGAAACCTCCGCGTGTTGTAGTAATCACCGGGGCGTCAGCCGGTCCGATGCTGAGCTACGGTTACTTTTTCTCCAATGTCGAGACGCGTTTCGGCCCGCAGATTCAACGCGCGGGCGCTTCACAGAAAATTCTTTTCCAAGGGAAGCTCTCGCTCGCGGCGAGGAAAGCGCAGCGCGATGCGGACCGCGAGTTTTTGGAATTCAGAGAAACAACCAGAGCGAAAGGACCTACAGGATTAGCGAGATGAACGAAATGTGGGATGTAATTATCGTTGGTGGCGGCCCGGCAGGGCTGAATGCAGCGCTCATTCTAGGCCGCTGCCGACGACGAGTCTTGCTGTGTGATGCTGGCAAGCCGCGTAATGCTGTGTCGAGGGGTTTGCACGGTTTCCTCACCAGGGACGGAATTACGCCGCAGGAGCTTCTGGCGATGGGCCGCGAACAGCTTCGAAAGTATCCGACGGTAAAGTTTCTCAACATCGAAGTGCTTGACGCCCAGCGGGGCGAACACGGCTTCGAGATTCTGCAAAGCGACGGGGTGTGTGCCGCCAGCCGAAAACTTGTCCTTGCCACTGGTTTGATAGACAAACTTCCTGACGTGCAAGGAATGGAAGAGTTTTACGGTCGCAGTGTTTTTCAC
>CATPAW010000073.1 GCA_955652255.1 uncultured Chthoniobacterales bacterium
ACCGATTTCGAGCCGCGCAACAATCATGTCCGTATCAAAGCCGACGACGAGTGGCTGGAGACACAAGCACTGATCATCGCGAGTGGCGCTTCGGCGCGCTATCTTGGACTTGAAAACGAAGAAAAACTCATCGGTCACGGGCTGACGTCTTGCGCAACGTGCGATGGCGCGTTTTACAAAAACGTTCCCGTCTGCGTGATCGGTGGCGGCGATTCGGCGGCCGAGGAATCGCTTTTTCTGACCCGTTTCGCCTCGAAAGTCTATTTGATTCATCGCCGCGACAAAATGCGCGCGTCGAAAATCATGGCCGACCGCGTTTTAGCGAACAGAAAGATCGAGCCGATCTGGAACACGGTGGTAACGAAATATATCCCCGATGAAAAAGGCGAGATGCGCGCGGTACGTTTGCGAAATGTGAAAACGAATGAGGAGCGCGAGTTGCCGGTGGCGTGCGTGTTCGTGGCGATCGGCCACGATCCCAATACAAAAGCGTTCGCCGGAAAGCTCGGCGCCGATCCAGAGGGTTATTTGATCGTGAAAAATCTGGCCGAGAGCAAGCATCCCGGAGTTTTCATCGCGGGCGACGTAGCCGACCGCGTCTACAAACAAGCAGTCACCGCCGCCGGAACAGGCTGCGCCGCGGCAATGGACGCAGAGCGCTATCTGAGCGAACTCGAGGATTGATTTGCAATTTGCGAGTTGCGAATTGCGATTTGAACGATGACGGAACGCGAACTCATCGAACGCACAAAGCAGTTTGCTTTACGGATCATTAAACTTGTCGGTGCACTTCCCCGCACAATCGAACGCAGATCGATCGCTGGCCAGTTAATGCGAAGCGGGACATCTGTTGCCGCGAACTACCGCGCGGCTTGTCGCGCGCGTTCCAAAGTGGAGTTTGTTGCAAAGCTTGGGACGGTCGAGGAGGAAGCAGATGAAAGTGCATTTTGGCTTGAACTGATCATAGACGCCGGCCTGCTGAACCAGAGCGAAGTCAGGCCGTTGCTCGGTGAGGCAGGGGAAATTGTCGCAATAATGGCATCGTCCAAAAAAACGGCGTCGCGTTTCCCGCAAAAATCGCAAATTGCAAATCGCAATTTGAAAATCTCTTGAAGATTTGCGATCTGACGCAGTTTTATTCGCCGCTGAGCGGCGGGGTGAAGCGCTATGTTCACGAAAAGATTGCGTACATCGACAAGTACGCTCCGGAAAACGAGCACGTCCTGATCGTCCCGGGAGCGCGGACTGAGGTCACGTCGAAGGCAAGATCGCGCGTTTACTCAATCCATTCCCCGATGGTTTCGCGCACTTCGCGTTACCGAGCGCTGCTAAATCTGCGTGCGATCGACGAAATTTTGCAGCGCGAGCGGCCGGACATTATCGAATCGAGCGATCCATATCAGATTGCATGGAAAACGATCAAAGCCGGCCATTCATTAAAGATTCCAATTGTTGCGTTCTATCATTCGCATTTTCCCGAAGCCTATCTGCGCAGCACGACAAGGTTTCTCGGGAAACGCGCGACTCGTTTCACGATGAAGTTGGCGCGCGAATATGTGCGCAAGCTTTACAATCAATTTCAAGCGACGCTCGTCCCTTCTGAGCGATTGGCGAGCGTGCTTGGCGAGTGGGGCGTGCGCAACGTGCGCGTGGTGAGTCTCGGCGTTAACATCGACATCTTCAATCCGGCGCCAAACGATGCGGCGGCGACGCGCGACTCGTTAGGCGTAAGTACCGCACGAAAGCTGCTTTTGTATGTGGGGCGATTGGCGAAGGAGAAAAATACGCAGACGTTGTTCCAAACCCTCGAGCTCTTGCAGCGCCGGCGGCCGCAAGATTTCCATCTGCTCGTTATCGGCGACGGTCCGCAACGCGAACAGCTGCGCAGATTGCAGGCGCGACACAAAAATGTCTCCTGGATTCGATATTGCACCGACTCGGCCGATCTCGCGCGCTATTATCGCGCCGCCGATCTGTTCGTTCATCCGGGCATCCAGGAAACATTTGGATTGGTCGCGCTGGAAAGCCAGGCGTGCGGGACGCCGGTGGCGGGTATCCGCGGCAGTTACATGGACCGGATCATTTTGCACGACCAGGAATCGTGGGCGCGCGAAAACACGCCCGAGGCGCTGGCTGATGCGACCGAAGAATTGAGCGCGAGAAAATTGCAGAAGCTCGGCGGGGGCGCGTCGCGACTGGCGGAAGAGCTGCATGGCTGGCCGCGGGTGTTCGAGCAACTGTTTTGCATTTACCGCGAGGTTTGTTCACACTACAAGGGAACGGCCCCGAATGAGTAGCGAGAAAGCATTCACGATCCGCAGTTACCGCAGTTCCGATCGCGCAGCTGTGCGGGAGCTCTGTTGCCAAACTGGATTTCTGGGTGTGCCGATCGATCCGGTCTACGAAGATCGACAATTATTCGCCGATTTTCTCACGACTTATTACACCGATCACGAACCGGAATCGTCTTTTGTCCTGGAAGTGGACGGCGAGATTCGCGGCTATTTGCTTGGGTCCCGGCGGCCTTTGCAAAATCAGCTCTACGCGTTTTATCAAAACATCTGGCTCTTTTTTCGCGCTCTCGCCCGCTACTTTCGCTACAATGCGCGCTCGCGGCGGTTTATTCGCTGGACGCTCGTGCACGGCTGGCGCGAAGTGCCGGCGGCGCCCCGGCGCGTACCGCATTTTCACATCAACCTGCTGCCGGACGCGCGGAAAATGTCCACGACGCGCGCATTGATGAGCGCCTACTTAAGTTACCTTTATCGCTGCGGCGAAAAACGTGTTTACGGCCAGATCGTCACGTTTCAAAACCGTCGGGGTGAAGAATTGTTCGAACGCTACGGCTTCAAGGTTTTGAACCGCGCCGAGATCACGAAATACAAGGCGTTCTATCCGCAGTCAGTTTATCTCAGCACCGTCATCAAAAATTTGGAGACGGCCGAGCCGCTTTCGGTCACGTCGCGTTCGCGCCCGTAACGCTCGTAAGATCGACCCGCTTCGTGCCAGAGGCCAGCCGATGTAATCAATCAGCTGGGTCGCGCAGCTCTTTCTGTTGATCGTGCAAGTACCGATTCAGCGCGTAAGGTTGAAAGAGCCGCCCGCCGCGGCGGGTTCGGCGACAGCTTGTTAGATGGACAAGTGTGCGCTAGTTTGCGCGCGCATTTTTTGCCGGCATAGCTCAGCTGGTAGAGCAGCTGATTTGTAATCGAGAAAGCTGTTTTTGCTGGCTTTAGCTGTCATTAGCTAACGATTGTAAATGAGCAACTTACACGGATTTTGTTGATGTGAGTTTTAGCCAAGATTAGCCATTTTTGGCCCTTTTTTCGAGCTAGCGTATACAATTGCGGTATACAATTTCGATGATCCGCTTGGCCGCTAAATTTTCGCGCGTGCTCCCGAGAAATCAGAACCGTGTCGTTTCAAGTTTCTCGATGAAGTCCCCGCGACCGATTACCAACACAGTGGGTTCGAGCGCCGTAGGCTCCGAGGTTTTTTGTAATACAAAAAGGATTCGTTAG
>CATPAW010000074.1 GCA_955652255.1 uncultured Chthoniobacterales bacterium
AATGTTTTCGTCGAACTTCAGCGACATTTTCTTCGCGGCGAGGAACGAATGAACCAACAGCTTGTCGATCTCGCCGCTCATTATCGATTGTCGATCTTAGCGACGAACGGCGTGCAGTACGCGAAGCGGTACGGACGGGAAGTTCTCGATGTCTTCACCTGTATCCGCGAGCATACCCACCTGGATGCCGCCGGCAAAATGCTCACCCAAAACGCCGAGCGGCATTTGAAGAGCGATCGCGAAATGCAGGAACTGTTTCGCGATTTGCCGGAAGCGATTGTAAACACGGCGCTCCTCGCCGAGCGGCTGACGTTTTCACTCGAGAACATCGGCTACGAGTTTCCCGAATTTCCCGTGCTGGACGGCCACACGATGGATTCGTTTTTGCGCACGATCACCTGGTTCGGCGCGCAACAGCGTTACGCCGCGATCAGCAGTCGAGTGAAACGTCAGCTCGAAGAAGAACTAAACCTGATCCAGAAGCTCGGTTTTCCCGGATATTTTTTGATTGTCTGGGACATCGTTAATTTCTGCCGCGAGCACAACATCATGGTGCAAGGGCGCGGCAGCGCCGCCAACAGCGCAGTTTGTTATTGCCTCGGCATTACGCCGGTCGATCCCGTAAGCAATAACTTGGTTTTCGAACGGTTTCTCAATGAAAGCCGCAAAGGCTGGCCCGATATCGATCTCGATCTTCCCAGCGGCGATCGGCGCGAGAGCGTTATTCAGGAAATTTATCGACGTTACGGCAAACACGGCGCCGCCATGACCGCGAATGTAATCACTTATCGCGGCCGCAGCGCCGCGCGTGAGATCGGCAAAGCGTTAAATTTTTCACCAAGCATTCTCGATCGTTTTTCACACTTGTTCGCCAACGGCGATTTTCCACACACGCTCGATCTGCAATCGCAAATCGAGCAGGCCGGTTTACCCAAAGAACACCCGCGCATGCCGGCATTCATCAATTTGTATCAGGCGATTTACGGATTACCCCGGCATCTTGGTCAGCATTCCGGTGGGATGATCATCTGCCAGAACAAATTGAGTTCGTTTGTGCCACTGGAAAATGCGTCGATGCCGGGCCGCGTCGTGGCGCAATGGGACAAGGACGATTGCGAAGATCTCGGCATCGTGAAAGTAGATTTGCTTGGGCTCGGTATGATGTCGGTTATGCAGGACGCCTTTGAATTGTGCCGAGAACGCGGGCGACCTCTCGATCTGGCCCATATTCCGAAAGATGACGCCGCCACCTTCGCAATCATGGAGAAAGCCGACACCATCGGTGTTTTTCAAATCGAGAGCCGCGCGCAAATGGCGACGCTGCCGCGCATGAAACCAAAATGTTTTTACGATGTCGTGATTGAAGTCGCGATCATTCGCCCAGGGCCGATTCAGGGGGACATGGTGCATCCGTACCTGGCGCGGCGCGCCGGACGCGAGCCAGTCACATATTTCGATCCGCGGCTCGAGCCAGTACTTGGCCGCACGCTCGGCGTCCCTTTGTTTCAGGAGCAAATGCTCAAGATCGCCATGATCATGGCCGATTTTTCCGGGAACGAAGCGGAGGAATTGCGGCGCGCTCTCAGTTTCCATCGTTCCGAGGAGCGAATGCAAAAAGTAAGCGTGAAACTGCGCGGCGCGATGGAGCGAAAGAATATTGCGCCGGACAAGATCGACAAGATCATCCAGTCGATTTCGTCATTTGCTCTTTACGGATTTCCCGAATCGCACGCGATTAGCTTCGCGATCCTCGCCTACGGCAGCGCGTATTTAAAAGTGCATCGCGCTCCGGAGTTTTACGCGAACCTGCTCAATAATCAGCCGATGGGTTTTTATACGCCCGCCACGATTGTCAAAGACGCGCGCCGGCATGGACTGAAAATTCAGCCGGTCTGCGTGCAAAGATCGATATGGCGTTGCGCGGTTATTGCCGATGATACATTTCGCCTGGGATTTTGTGTGGTGAACGGCTTGCGCCAGGAGCGTGCCGAAGAACTGGTCAGGCAACGGCAAGGTCGACAATTTGATTCGCTGGAAGATTTCAAACGGCGGGTGCCGCTTTCGAAAGAAGAACTGCGCACGCTGGCGGAGCTCGGTGCGCTCAATTGTTTTGCGGATCATCGCCGAGCCGCGATGTGGAAAGTGGAGGAAACGTTGCATGACGACCTTCTGGGCAGCGCACGCGTCTCGCGTGTTGGTTTTGGCGTCTCGCCAAAACAAGCTTGCGAAAGTTCGCGATCGCGAGACGCGTGCGCTACCCAGAGCAAGAAATCGCCGCTTGTTCGAATGACACTGCCCGAACGCGTAAAAGCCGATTACGAAACGATGAACCTCACGACCGGGCCGCATCCGATGAAGTTATTGCGGGAAAGTTTGCCGAACGTTTGGCGCGCGGCCGATCTCGCCCAGGCAACGCATGGTTCGATCGTGCAAATCGCTGGCAATGTCATTTGCCGTCAACGCCCCGAGACCGCGAAAGGTTTCGTTTTCATCAGCTTGGAAGACGAAACCGGAGTTTCAAATGCAATTGTCGATCCAAACTTGTTTGAGCGATTTCGTCTTTTAATCACCGAGGAAGCGTTTCTGCTCATCGAAGGAGAAGTGCAAAACTCCGACAGCGTCGTTTTAATCAAAACGCGCGATATCAAAGCGTTGCCACATCACGAGCAACTCGTTGGAAGCGAGTCGCACGATTTCCGCTGAGGAAAGGACGGCGCGCTGTCCCTACCATTTGAGATTATTCGCCCGCGTGACGTCGGGCCGGCTCTTTTGGCGCAGCCGCTTTTTGCACCGGCTTGTGATCGGATTCGATCCACTCGGTGTGAAAGACACCCGGTTTGTCGACGCGCTCGTAAGTGTGCGCGCCGAAGAAGTCGCGTTGCGCCTGGAGCAAATTCGAAGGCAACCGCGCCTGACGATAACTGTCGAAGTAGGCGAGCGACGCGGAAAATGCCGGGACCGCCACGCCGTGTTCGACGGCGGTGGCAACGGCAACGCGCCAGTTGTCCTGCGTTTTCTCGATGATGCTGGTGAAATAACGATCGAGGAGAAGATTATGGAGCGCGGCATCGCGTTCATAAGCTTCGACAATGCAGTTGAGAAATTTCGCGCGAATGATGCAGCCACCGCGCCAGATCGTGGCGATGTCGCCGAAGTTCAGGTTCCATTTATATTGCGCGCTCGCGGCGCCGAGTAATTCCATTCCCTGCGCGTAGGAAACGATCTTCGAAGCGTAGAGCGCGTGGCGCACTGCATCGACAAGCTGCGCGCGATCGCCGGTGAACTTTTTCGGTTTCGGTTGCGGAAGAATTTTCGATGAAGCGACGCGCTCATCTTTTCGCGAGGAGATCACGCGCGCTTCCACCGCCGCATTGATTGTGGAGATGACGACTGATTGCTGAATTGCGGATTGCAGAGTCCAGATGCCAGTCCCTTTCTGGCCGGCTTTGTCGAGTATAACATCGACCAGCGGTTTTCCAGTGTCGGGATCAAGCTTGCGGAAAATTTGTGAGGTGATCTCGATGAGATAACTGTCAAGCTCGCCTTTGTTCCATTCGGTAAACGTTTCCGCGAGTTGCGGCGCATCCATGCCGAGGACATTTTTCAAGATCGCGTAGGCTTCGCAGATGAGCTGCATGTCGCCGTACTCGATGCCGTTGTGCACCATTTTGACGTAATGCCCGGCGCCGTCGGGGCCCATGTACCGGCAGCAAGGTTCGCCATCGACTTGCGCGGCGATCTTTCGAAAAATCGGCGCGATCATTTCCCAGGATTCGCGCGAGCCGCCCGGCATGAGCGACGGACCTTTGAGGGCGCCTTCTTCCCCGCCGGAAACGGCGCAGCCGACAAAATGAATGCCACGCCCTTCCAAATCTTTGCAACGACGCTGCGTGTCGGTGAAGAGAGAATTGCCGCCGTCGATGATGAGGTCGCCTTTCTCGAGCAGCGGAGCGAGTTGCCCGATGACGGCGTCGACCGGCGCACCCGCCTTCACCATGATCATCGCTTTGCGCGGACGCTTGAGCGCGC
This sequence comes from uncultured Chthoniobacterales bacterium, assembly GCA_955652255.1. Classification (GTDB taxonomy): domain Bacteria; phylum Verrucomicrobiota; class Verrucomicrobiia; order Chthoniobacterales; family UBA10450; genus UBA10450. The sequence continues at coordinate 4,030 of CATPAW010000074.1, forward strand.
CGACGAATTCCTCCATCGTGCGCGTAGGCTGAATATTTTTTCCTTTGCCGCGGGCGCCCGCGAATTTCTCAGTGACTTCCGTGGTGCGATTAAAAACAGCGACCGAAAATCCTTTCGATTCCATGTTTAGGACGAGGTTCTCGCCCATCACAGCCAACCCGATCAGGCCAATATCACATTGATTCGCTGTCATTTTGAGGTCTCCTTTGCTTGAGCGGCGCATAAAGCGCGGTTTCATTGTAACGAGTGACTGGAGCGCATGGCAAATTCGCTTTGTGAAGTTTTATTGACCGAGGGCCCGCTGGCGCCCCCAGCCGGAGGTGAACAAACTTTCGCCGGAGCAGTTGTCAATTTTTGGGGTGTCGTGCGGGAACTCGAAGGAGGACGCGAGATTGAGGGAATCGATTATGAGGCGCATGAAGCGATGGCGGCGCACCAGTTGCGATCGGTTGCGCATGACGCCGTGAGTAAGTTCGGAGTCGGGGGCGTGATCATTCATCATCGCATCGGTTTCGTAGGCGTTGGTGAAGCGTCTCTGTTTTTGCAAGTGAAAGCGAAACATCGGCAGGCGGCTTTCGAAGCAAGCGAGTGGATGGTCGATGAGTTAAAAAGAAAAGTGCCCATTTGGAAGCACCCGAAATTCAATATCGACAATCAACCGGCGCGAAAATCCCGTTTGCCCGCCGCGGCGGGCTCGGTTCTTTCCGACAGATGAATTGGGCGAATCGTCTCACGCTCAGCCGGCTATTGTTGACTGCGCTCTTTGTCGCCTCGCTCAATGCGCAGTGGCAATACGGCCGCACCTGCGCGCTTGTCATTTTTCTCATCGCCGGCGTGACGGATTTTATCGATGGTGAAATCGCGCGTCGCTACGAGTGGGTCACCAATTTTGGAAAATTGATGGACCCGCTGGTGGATAAGATCATGATGGCGGCCGCATTTATTTCCCTGGTGCCGCTCAAGGCCATTCCGGCCTGGGTGGCGACCACGGTGGTGGCGCGCGATTTTCTCATCACCGGTTTGCGAATGATGGCGAGTTCGAAGGGTCATGTTTTGCCGGCGGAACGGCTCGGTAAACAGAAGACGTCCTGGCAAGTGGTGACGGTGATTTTTTTCCTTGCCTTGCTTTCAATGCACGAGCTGCGTTACGCGAATGAAACATCGACATGGTGGTTTCGCGCCTGGCATGAAGCGGGTCCAATCCTGGTTTGGATCACGGTGGCGTTAACGGTTTATTCCGGTCTCGGTTACATGTGGCGGCATCGCGAGCTCATTTCGCCGGACCAATGATTGAGCCGCCTCTCGCGCAGGACAGCGGGCAACGGGAATCGAAACCGCTTTCAACATTTCGCGAGTTCGCGCGATTTCTGTGGAAGCTTGCGGCGATCAGCGCGTTAACTGCATCCGCTGAGAATCGACACTTTGCACGAATCGCGCAGAATTACGCACTCCGAGTGTCCGAATTTGTCCGAAAACGTTTCTGCGCGCGTAAGCCTAGATGGAGATGCCGGAATCAACTCGTAAAGTAGGATGCTGCCGTATGATACTGGCATCCATTTTTGAATTACACGTGAGATGACGTGAATTAGTCTGCGTTCGATGCGCTTTCACCTAGACGGAAAATGCCGCAATTAAATAAGCTTCAATGCGTAGTAACCAACCGTCGCTCTGGCGGATATGGAAATACTTCCGGAATCTCGCCCTCTCGAAGCTTCCGTTGCACGCTGCGCCAGAAATCCGGATGAAATAAATCAGCGTGCTGTTCGAGCAGGGCGGCGCGCGCAGGTTCGGGCAGGCGGAGAAAGTTTGGAAATTCTTCGGGAAAGACGTCATTCTCCCGCACGGAAAACCACGGTTCGGCCGATATTTCTTCCTCGTAACTGCTGGCCTGCGGCAGATCGCGAAAATTGCAATCGGTTAGAAAACAAAGCTCGTCGTAATCGTAGAAGACGACCCGGCCCCGCCGGGTGACGCCGAAGTTTTTGGTCAAAAGATCGCCCGGGAAAATGTTCGACGCAGCCAGATCCTTGATGGCCTGGCCGTAATCGCGAGCGGCGGCGGCACTCTGGGCCGCGTCGGCTTCGGCGAAGAAGATATTAAGCGGACGGATGCGACGCTCGACGTAGGCATAAGCGATGACCACATCGTCGCCTTCCAGCCGCACCGTCTTACCGGCCGCGCGGAGCAAATCTTCCAGGAGGGCCGGCTCGAATCGGTCCCGTTGAATGCGGAGGTGCTCGAACTCGTGCGCTTCCACTAAACGTCCGGCGCGATCGTGTTCGAAGACCAGCTTATAACGGCGCATCACCTCGTTTGGAGTGGTATCCTTGGGAGGATCGAATCGATCCTTGATCAGTTTAAAAACGACGTCGTAGCTGGGCAAAGTGAAGACGAGCATGACCATTCCGGGCGTGCCTTCGGCCGTTTTGAAACGGTCGGCCGAGGCGCCCAGCTGCGCGACGAAATCGCGATAAAACTCCGTTTTGGCATGTCGGTTAAAGCCGATTGCGTTGTAGAGATCGGCCAAACGTTTGCGCGGCATCAGCTGCCGCAAGGAGTGCACGAGTGCGTGCGGACAATCGGCGTTTACTCGGAAATAAGCGCGCGTGTATGAGAAAAGAATCGATAGATCCACTTCGCCAAAAAGCACGGCATCGAGCATGATGCCGCGTTCACGTTCATGGCGCAGACAAAAGGCCAGAGGCAACCCGACGCCGTCATCACCATCGCGAATCGCGCGACCGACTAGGTAGGCCCCGCGGCCCCGATAAAAAGCGCTGTTGATCATTTCGAGGCGCACTTTGGAACCTCTCCGGGCAGCACCAGAAAATTCGGCCTCGACCCGCTTCGCCGCCAGCCGCACCTCGACACCCAGCTCGTTCCAGCATTCGGCTGCGAATCCGCCCGCTTCAGGGTCGGTTAGCGCTGCCGAGATCAATTCCGGAAGGGCTGCTCCGGAATAAATTCGGCGAACGTCGAGAGGCGAACTCGTGGGCGGCGCATCGAAATCGGAATCGACAAATTCGATTCCTTGATCCACGCCTTCGGTGGCAAAAACGCGCCGCGTGAGTGAGTTGAAGAAACTTTCACTAATCTCCCAGGCTCGAGATTGCGCGATGAAAGAGGAATAGACGGCTTTGATCGCGGTCCAGACGTTGCGTTCGCGCAAACGCGGGCCCATCAGATCCGTTATCTGCGTCGTTAGGCTATCTAGCACGTTGCCATAAAGATGAAGCCTCTCGGCCGCATCCGCGTAGCTTCCCTTCAGATCAAGGGCCAGAAAACGCGCGCGCGCGCGGCGAGTAATTTCATCAAAACGCCTTTGGTATTTGGCGAAGGCGTGCTGTGCGGCCTCTGCGCAAAGCGCGGCCAGGCGGCTGTTGGTTAAGGCCGCAGATGCCGACGAAGCCGTCTCTGCCCGGGTCAATGAAACTGTTCTTGTTCGGTTGAACCTCGCAACGCCGTCGTGGAGGATTGACCGGCGGCGATGACCTGGGCGACGTCGTCGAAGTAGCCGGTGCCCACTTCGTGCTGGTGCTTCGTCGCGCTGTATCCATGCTTTTCGGCCGCGAACTCCGCCTCTTGCAGCTCCGCATACGCCTCCATTCCTCGATCGCGATAACCTTGCGCCAGTTGAAACATGCTGTAATTGAGCGCGTGGAAACCGGCCAGGGTAACGAATTGAAATTTGTAACCCATCGCCCCCAGTTCACGCTGAAACTTTGCGATAGTTCCGCTATCGAGTTTTTTCTTCCAATTGAATGAAGGAGAACAATTATAGGCCAGCAGCTTTCCGGGAAACTGAGCGTGAATTTCCTCGGCGAATTTTTTTGCTTCAGCCAGATTTGGCTGCGAAGTCTCGCACCAGATTAAGTCGGCGAAGGGCGCGTAGCTAAGTCCGCGCGCAATCGCCTGGTCCAGGCTGGCGCGTACGCGAAAGAATCCTTCGACCGTCTGCTCGCCGGTCAAAAACTCACCGTCGCGCTCGTCGATGTCGCTGGTGAGCAAGGCGGCGGCGTTTGCATCGGTGCGTGCCAGAATCAGCGTGGGAACGTCACAAACATCGGCGGCCAGCCGCGCGGCAATGAGGTGTGCGATGGCCGCGCGCGTCGGGAGCAGCACTTTTCCCCCCATGTGTCCGCATTTTTTCTCGCTCGCGAGTTGATCTTCGAGGTGCACGCCGGCCGCGCCTGCCGCGATCATAGCTTTGATCAATTCAAAGACGTTGAGCGGCCCGCCAAAACCAGCTTCGGCGTCAGCCACGATCGGCACGAACCAATCGATATCGTTTTTGCCTTCGGCGCGTGCGATTTGGTCGGCGCGCTGCAAAGTTTGATTGATCCGTTTGACCACAGCCGGCACGCTGTTTGCTGGATAAAGACTTTGATCGGGATACATTTGGCCGGCGAGATTGGCATCGGCCGCCACCTGCCACCCGCTGAGATAGATCGCCTTCAATCCTGCCCTAACTTGCTGAAGCGCCTGGTTCCCGGTGAGCGCGCCGAGAGCGTTGATGAAGGGTTCACCTTGGAGCAAACTCCAAAGCTTTTCCGCGCCGTGCCGCGCCAGGGTGTGTTCGATGATGACGCTGCCCTGCAGGCGCCGAACATCGCTGACCGAGTAATTGCGCGCGACTCCCTTCCAGCGCGGATTATTGGCCCAATCACGATCCCCTTCTTTCACTTCGTTCCGGTTCTTTCCGACGCCGGAATTGGCTTTCCCTTTTGCTTTGCTCTTCGCGCTCATCTTTTTAGGGCCTTGCGCATTAGCCAAACGTTGGTCGGCAGCACTTCTTCGGCCCCGGCCGGTGTCAGTCAAGTTTCTCATAACCGGGTGAGGTAAGAAATTCGGCAAACTCGTCGTCAGTCGTAATCCGGTCGAAGAGTTCGCGCGCCACGTCGAATTTGCCATCGGCGAAACATTCCTCTCCCATCTGCGCTTTGATTTTCGCCAGTTCTTCGTCCAGCACGCTGCGAAATAACTCCTTCGTCACCTTCCGGCCATCGTCGAGCGCGCCGCGTGGATGACGAATCCATTGCCATACTTGCGCGCGTGAAATTTCCGCGGTGGCGGCGTCTTCCATCAAGTTAAAGATCGGCACCGCGCCGCTGCCTCGCAGCCAGGCCGCGAGATATTGCACACCGACGCTCACGTTGGTGCGCAGACCCTGCTCGCTGATCGGCTCGCTTGGGCGGAAATCGAGCAAGTCCGTCGCACTTACCTGCACGTCTTCGCGCTTTTTGTCGATTTGATTCGGCTGCGGCATGACGGCGTCGAAGACATCGAGCGCCAGTTGCACCATCCCTGGGTGTGCCACCCATGTGCCGTCGTGACCGTCGTGGGCTTCGCGCTCCTTATCGGCGCGAACTTTCGCGAACGCTTCCTCGTTCAGCTTCGCATCATTCTTCACTGGGATCTGCGCTGCCATTCCGCCCATGGCGAAAGTGTTTCGCCGATGGCAGGTCTTTATGCAGAGCTGCGAATACGAGCGCATAAAATGCGTCGTCATGGTGATCTGGGCGCGATCCGCGAGGAGAAAATCTCGTTTGTTGCGGAACTTTTTGATGCAGGAAAAAATGTAATCCCACCTTCCGCAGTTCAGACCGGCGGAGTGCTCGCGCAGCTCGTAAAGAATTTCATCCATCTCGAACGCCGCCGGGATCGTTTCGATGAGCACAGTCGCGCGGATGGTACCCTGCGGTAACCCAAGTTCGTCCTGCGCCATTTTGAAAACGTCGTTCCAAAGACGCGCTTCCAAGCGGCTCTCCATCTTAGGCAGATAAAAATAAGGGCCGCTGCCGCGCGCCATGAGCTCCTTTGCGTTATGAAAAAAATACAACCCGAAATCGAAAAGCGATCCTGAGACTGGTTTGCCATCTACGAGCACGTGTTTCTCCGGCAAATGCCAGCCGCGCGGCCGCACCACCAGCACCGCAACCTGGTCCTTTAGCTGGTAAGCCTTGCCTTCCGGGCTGCTGAAACTGATCGTGCGCCGGATCGCGTCCCGCAGATTGATCTGGCCCTCGACCATGTTCATCCACGTGGGCGAGTTCGCGTCTTCGAAATCAGCCATGAAAACTTTTGCGCCGGAGTTCAGCGCGTTAATGACCATCTTGCGATCAGTCGGCCCGGTGATCTCCACGCGGCGATCCTGCAAATCCGCTGGAATGGGCGCGCAGATCCAGTCGCCCTCGCGAATCGATTTTGTTTCCGGCAAGAAATCGAGTGCTTCGCCGCGGTCGAGTGCCGCCTGTCGCTCATGGCGGCGCTGCAAACATCGCTCACGGCGGGCACCGAATGCGCGTTGCAGCGTCGCGACGAAAGCGAGCGCATCAGGTGTAAGGATTTCTGCCAAAGCCGGCGTGAGCTCGCCGAGTAGCTGGACGCCCGCCGGAGTTTGGGTGGTGGAACTGCTCATCGAGGTTTGGAAGAAACGCGAAGCCGCCTGCTATGTTGGTAGTGACAACGGTTCGACTTCATCTGCGGAATAAAAAAACGACGACCTGATTGGCGCAGCAAGCCGAGGTCGCGGCCGGGATCGTCCTCGACCACCAGTACAAAATGCACCTGGTTTTCCACGTTCTGCTCCACGGCTTCGATCATCGCAATTTTTCCATCCAACGCAATGTCCATGATGATCGGTCCGTTTCTTGGGATGAATGCGAACGCGATCACCGGCTTTGAGTTCCACCCCGCGAACGGTTACGCTTTGCAGGCGCTTTCCTGGATTAAAAAATTCTTCGTCCGCCGAACTCACTTCAACCGGCGAACGGAGCGTATCTGTACATGCTAAGTCGGCTCCGAGCTACTGAAAGGCAGCGGATTGCGTTTGGAAGTCAGGGCCACAACCAATCCAGGGGGCGTAGGCCACAATTGGGTAAAGCCCGGTGGCGTATCCCAGACGACGGAGGCATCAGCCCACGCTCCCCAACTGACTTCATCAAAATTCGGAAGCTTCATTGTTCTGCCGGACTTTGATGATCAAAAGAGATGGCTAAAAAGGCTCAACAAGCGCGCGACCAGCCTGTAAGTCTGGGTTAGGCTGAGGCGTTTTCAACGGTTTTTTTCGGACGTTGCACGTGCTTTTCAAGTCACGCGCATCCAAGTAGAGTGCTGCCGTGCCGGGCGTTTCGCCCAAAGCGCGCAGAGTGAATCCAAAGAACTTTTTCGCCGAACTGAAGCGGCGCAAAGCGGATTATTGAGTTAGACTGGAGCTTCAGGTCGCGTCACAAGATATCCGCTGAGGTTAAGAAAGAAATTCAGCTCGAGATCGCGCATGTTTTATTCATCGACATCGTTGGTTACTCCAAGCTTTCGATTAACGAACAACGCGCTGCGGTCGATGAGCTAAATGAGGTGGTTCGCGCTTCAGAGCAGTTTCAGAAGGCTGAAGCCTCGGCTCGCTTGATTAAGATTCCAACTGGCGACGGAATGGCGCTGGTTTTCTACACGAGTCCGGAAGCACCGGCACAATGCGCGATCGAAATCAGTGGCGCGCTCAAAGAGCATCCACACCTGCAACTTCGCATGGGAGTACACAGCGGTCCGGTCAGCGGCGTAATCGATGTGAATGGTCGCGCCAATCTAGCGGGTGCGGGCTTGAACATGGCACAGCGGGTGATGAATTGCGGCGATGCCGGACATATCCTGCTTTCGAAGCATGTTGCCGAAGATCTAGGCGAATACGAACAGTGGCGGCCGCTCTTGCACGATCTTGGCACATGCGAAGTGAAACACGGCGTGCGCGTGTCCATGGTGAACCTTTACACCGACCGGCTCGGGAACGCCGCGTTGCCAAAGAAATTTCAAATCCTGCGAAAAAAGAAGACGCGAGCGCGCTGGGCGATGCTAATGGCAGCTTTGCTCGCACTGGCTGCGATTGGCACTGTTTTCGTGATCTTTTCGCGAAACCGCGCGTCCCCGACAGTGCGTCTGCCGGAAAAAAGCATTGCCGTTCTTCCGTTTGAAAACTTAAGCGACGACAAGCAGAACTCCTATTTCACTGACGGCGTGCAGGATGAAATTCTCGCCGATCTCGCAAAGGTCGCAGACTTAAAGGTCATCAGTCGCACTTCGGTAATGCTTTATAAGAGTGGTAATCCAAGGAACCTGCGGGAAATTGGACAGCAACTCGGCGTCGCTCACGTCTTGGAAGGCAGTGTCCAGCGCGCGGCCAATCGAGTGCGCGTGAACGCGCAGCTCATCGATGCCCGCACCGACGCGCATCTTTGGGCGCAGACTTACGATCGCGATCTGGCAGACATATTCGCCATCCAAAGCGAGCTTGCTCAGGCGATTGCCGATCAACTCCGCGCCAAGATTTCCACTGTCGAAAAGGCGGCAATCGAAGAACAACCGACCTCGGACCTGAAAGCGTATGACCTTTACATCGAAGCGAAAGAGTTGCTCAACGGCTGGATCGGTACAAAGAACGCGAAAGAAAGCCTCTTAAAGGCGGTGCGGCTCCTCGATGAAGCGACGCAGCGCGATCCTAATTTCGTTCTCGCCTATTGCCAGCTCGCTGACGCACACGAAGACCTATACTGGTTTGACATCGATCATACGGCGGCTCGGCTCGCGTTGGCCAAACAAGCAGTCGATACCGCCGTACGGCTGCGCCCAGAGCTTGGCGAGACGCATCTCGCTCAAGCAGACTACCACTTCAGAGTTTTTCGCGATTATGACACCGCCCGAGACGAACTGGTGGAAGTGCGACGCACGCTTCCGAATAACTCAAACGCGATTTTCTTCACCTCCCTAATCGATCGGCGCCAACACCGCTGGGAAGAATCCCTCCGTGATATGCGGAAAGCTAATGAACTCGATCCTCGCAACCTCGAGATCATCCGCAGCATCTCGGATTCTTACCTGCTGATGCGCCGGTATTCCGACCAGGAACAATTTTTAAATCGAGAGCTGACGTTTATTCCGGAATTGGCTGCGGTTTTCAACACGAAACTTGCCGAGTGTTATCTTGCCAAAGGCGACCCGACGGGAGCCAATGCTTTTCTAAATAAGGTACCGGCGGACTTCAATCCGACAGGATTTGGCTCGTTTTACCGATTAACGGCTGCCCTTTTTGTTCGTGATTACAAAATGGCAAAGCAAATACTTACCGTTGCTCCATCGACCATTCCCGAGGCGTACCTCGGCCTGCAATGTCCACATGCCTGGTTTGAGGGCCAGATCGCTCGCGCAAGACAGGATTACCAAAAAGCGGAGGCGGCTTTTACCGACGCGCGGAAGGATGTGCAGACCGCGTGGGGAGATAACACGAATGATCCTGCTCGCCTTAGCTTGATCGCACGCATCGACGCAGGCCGCGGCCACAAAGACGATGCGATTCGGGAAGCGAGGCGAGCCCTTGAACTCCGCCCGATCGATAAAGATTCTCTCGACGGACCAGTACTAGCGACGAGCCTTGCGGTGGTCTATGCGTGGAGCAATGAACGCGATCTCGGGATCAAACAGCTCTCCGATCTCGCGAAAATTCCCGCCGGGCCATCGTACGGCGATCTTCGATTTAATCCGAGATGGGACGACCTGCGCGGCGATCCGCGCTTCGAAAAAATCGTCGCCTCGCTCGCACCGAAGTCATAAGGGTCTTGCAAACACTCCGACACAATTTGGAGTGGGCTGATGGGGCTGGCCAGTGGGTCTTCTTGCCGGGCACAAGGTTGGCATGCAAAACCCAATCGAATTGCAGATTGCAGATCTCAGCTTGCAGATTTGTCCGGAATGATTCGCTTTCAATCTGAAATCTCAAACCTCATGAGCATTATTTCCGGCTCCTGCTGCCGGATTTCGACGTTGAACGTTGGATGTTGAACGTTGAACGTTCAGGCACATGCGAATCTTATCCGGCATCCAACCCAGCGGTATGCTGCACATCGGCAATTATTTCGGCATGATGCGGCCAGCCATTGCCCTCCAAGCGGAGGGCGAAGCGTTTTATTTCATCGCGAACTACCATGCGCTCACCAGCCTGCGTGACCCGAAGGCACTACGTGAAAACAGCCGCCGCGTCGCGCTCGATTTTCTCGCTTGCGGTCTCGATCCGGAACACGCGGCGCTTTTTCGGCAATCAGATGTGCCACAGGTGACGGAGCTAGCCTGGATTTTATCGACCATCGCGCCGATGGGATTGCTCGAGCGATCCCATTCCTACAAAGATAAACTCGCGCGCGGCATGGCCGCCTCTGCCGGGTTGTTCAATTATCCCGTGCTAATGGCAGCCGACATTTTGCTTTACGACAGCGACATCGTGCCGGTGGGCAA
>CATPAW010000075.1 GCA_955652255.1 uncultured Chthoniobacterales bacterium
CGGCAGAGAGAGAAGTTTCCGGCTCAGGAAATCGAGAATGGCCGTATCGAGACGCACCGCCGCAAAGGCGATCAAATATTCCTGCGCGAGGGTGGCGAGTTGCACGAAAACGAGCGCGGCGAATATCCCGAGCAGAATGGTTTTCAGCAGACCGATGTCGTTTTCGACAATGACCTTGTCCACGACCATTTGCGTGAACACGGGAAAGAGCAGTTGAAGAAAAGCGACGGCGACGGCGAGTCCCAAGACTTGCAGCAAGATGACTTTAAAGCGAGCGAGGAATGGTAGAACCCACGCCAACGTTGGCTTGCTCTCCGGAGCTTGCTCGAATTCCGTCGTGTAATCGAACAGCGCCGCGTAACCCGTCCATTTCGTCTCAAATTCGCGCCGCGGAATTTTCCGCAGTCCAAGCCCGGGATCGGCCACACGCACAAACTGCTCATCCACATGGTAGAGTACGATCCAGTGATTGCCCTCCCAATGCACTATGGCTGGCAGGGGCATCATTGGGAGGTTGCGCAGCGAGACTTTTAGTGCGCGCGCCGCCAGGCCAAGTTCGGTTGCGGCGCGAGAAAGCGCCTTCAAGCTGGTGCCATCAGTTGCGGTGTGACAGAGCTGTCGAATACGCGCCAAGCTTACTTTTCGGCCGAAATACCGGCACACCATCCCCAGACTCGCCGCGCCGCAATCCATTTCATCGATTTGCATGATATGGTCGATTTTGCGGATGCGCTTGCCGCGTTTGCGGAACAAACCCTGCTCGTCTGCGAACGGATCTTCTTTTTCTTCGGCTTCGGCGCCCGGCTGTTCACCGACCAGTTCTACTTTGTCCTGCACCTTTGTCTCCGCAGGAAGCAGTTCCGTTGTGAAATCAAGCGGAATACGCGCTTCTGTTTTTGCCTGATATAATGCGAGCCGCTCGCTGAGAAGCTTGTCGAACTCGGGAAAGCGACGGCGCAAGTCCCGCACCGATTTCGGGTCAAGCGCGTGCAACTGGCAATCTGTAAATGCTTCCACCGACGCTGCGCGGGGCGAGCCGTTCAAGATTGACAGTTCGCCAAAAAAATCGCCTTCGCGGTAAAACGCGAGATTCCGGTCGCGGCCATTGACTCCGGTAAAGGCTCGCGCGCGTCCCTTCTCGATGACGTAGAGCGGTCCGGCGTCGTCACCTTCGCGAATAATAAGACTGCCTTTCGCGAATCCGGCGGGTTTTAATTTGTCGATCATGCTGCGCAAGACAGGGGCGGGGAGCCGGCCGAAGTTGCTGAACTGGTAAAGGAAGCTTTGCAGCGCCCGGTTGCGCCCGGTCGCCTCGACATAATGCTTTAGCTCAGGCACTCGGCGGACGAGCTCGAGAAAATCGGTGCGATCGATCCGCAGAACATCCACGGCCGTGCTGCAGCGCACGGTCGCGTTTCGTGTTCCACCCTCAGACAACGCGGCTTCTCCGAACGAGTCGCCAGGTTTCAACACCCCCAATGGGATTTCCTCACCATCTGGTTTGATTTTCAGGGCGCGCGCGCGCCCGCTGGTTAAAACGTAAAACGAATCGGCCTGATCGTCCTGTTTTACGATTACGTCGCCAAAATCGTAGTGTTCTTCCTGCAACAGCGGTTCAATGGCGCCGAAATGTTCATCGGAAAGGAAGCGGAACACCGATGAACGCCGCAGAATTTCGCTATCTTGTGTTTTCATTCCGCGGAAATGGAAACGCCAAGGCGCCGCTCTACATACTTACTGGTGAGCTCAGAAAAATGCCGATCAAGCAGTCGTTGATCGATCCGCGATTTAACGCTTGGATCGTCCGGTTCCGGCTCGATCTTGTTAACGATGCGACATAATTCGAACCCGTCGCCGCGCACGGCTGGTTCCAGGACGTCGCCCGGCGAGACGCTTAGGAATCTCTGCTGCACGTCGCTGGGAATATCTTCGAAAAGAAAATCGATGCGCCGGTACGGGTACCGCCCTTCGATTGCGACCTCTTCCATCGACATGCCGTCTTCGCGCACACAAAATAGTGCTTCCTGGGCAGCATCGTGCGATTCCAGCTCGATCACTTCAGCTTCAAATCGCGTCAGGGGCAATCGCAGCGCCGCCAATTCGCGTTGGCGCGCCTGGGGGACAAGCAGCATGTCGCGACGCCGGCGAAATGCTGCCTCCATCGCCACCATCTCATCGAACCACTTCGAATCGCGCCTAAGTCGCTCCAGCCAATTCGGAAGCTGCGCGGGCTCGATTTTGTTTCGATCAAAAAAAATTCGTTCTTCGGCCGTAATCGCATCCGAATTGGAGTCTTTCTCGGCGCAGCGGACGGCCAAACGGAACATCAACGCGGTCGTCATACGGTCCAATTCTCCGCAAAGAATCAACTCCGCCAGGAATAACTGACGTAGCTCAGACGTCGCGGAGATGTATTCGATTTGCTCGGGAACAATGTTCTCCTTCAAGGCGTCGGTGCAGTATCGACGCGTAAAATAATCGGTGAAATCGTCGAGGGTGAGTGCTCGTGTTGCCAGCCATGCCTCCGTTTCCTCTGCGGTAATGAGATCATGTTCGTAGCGAAAAGCTTCTGCCGCGTTCGCAACGGCCGAGTCATCGAGCTCGATGTCGAGCTCGTCAGCGCGCCTTTGCGCTTCCACGCAGCGTAGGAAGTCCTTCCATTTTGCATCCAGTTCGCCCCTGAAAAGGGCTGCGTCGATTGCGTCGCGCGGCGTATATTCCTGAGTTCCGCACGTGCACAAGATCAGCTCATCGTGAGAAACTGACTCAGTACCAGGCATTGAAGTATGCGTTTGTACAGCGTTTAATGAAAAAAGTCTAGCTAGTCCCGGCCTCAATATTAGACCACTTGAAATTGCCCGTAATTATTTGCTTATGTTAGGTTTGCGCAAAACGATTGACTAAACGTTGCTTTCGATGTTCAGTTTAGATTACGTTTGCTGCCTCGCTTGCGCGCTCCTTGCCCATTCAATTGATTATGCGCGAATGTTCCCGCCTTGCAGCCTCGCGCTCGAACCAGCTCCTGAATCCGGCGGTTTGATCTGGTCTTGCGGTCGTCGCACTTCCGCGCCGCTGGGAACGTAGCATTCATTTTTCGCCTGACGTATGCGGCTCGCCACCATTATTCCGGAAAACGGATCAATAGCACTCGCCGCAGTTTCCGTCGATGTCGATCGCTTTGTTGGTCTGCATGCGTTCCTGAGTTTTTTCGGGTCGAAAGAGCTTCCCGGGAATCCGGCCGCGCCGATGGAGCAGTTCCTTCCCATTCTCATGCCGCGTTTATCCGAGTTTACGCGCAAGCTGAGCGACTGGCCGGAACACGAAAAGGTCTTCCAGAAGCGAGGCGGCAAAAGTTCTCGCGCGCGAAAGCTTTTGCCGCCGGTTATGCGTCCCTCAACCTTCCGCGATTTCTATGCATTCGAGCAGCACGTGAGGGCGGCGCGGTCCCGGCGCGGTCTCGACATGGTCGCGGCCTGGTATGAAATTCCGGTTTTCTATTTTTCAAATCCAAATTCGCTTATCGCTGACAACAACACGGTTTTTGCGCCCGCTGGCTCGCAGGAACTGGATTATGAGCTCGAACTCGGTGTGGTGATCGGCAAACGTGGGCGCGATATTCCGCCGATAAGAGCATGGGAACACGTCGCTGGTTTCACGATCATTAACGATTTCAGCGCGCGCGATTTGCAACGCGCCGAAATGGAGGTGGGACTTGGCCCGGCCAAGGGGAAAGATTTCGCAACCGTAGTCGGGCCAACGCTTGTGACGCGCGATGAAGTCTCCGACCGGATCAGTGGCGAGAAAATTTCGCTGGAGATGCGGGCGCGTCTCAACGGCCGCAATTTATCCTTCGGAAATACTTCGGCTTTGCATCATTCGTTCCCGAAAATGATTGCACAGGCTTCGCGCGACGCGGATCTGTTTCCCGGCGATTTGATCGGCAGCGGAACAGTCGGGACTGGTTGCATTCTGGAGCTCGGCGCGGAAAACACGGGCGGATGGCTCAAACCCGGCGACACGATCGAGCTGGAAATCGAGAAGCTCGGTGTTCTGCGCACGCGCGTGATTGCGCGCAACGCCTAGAAGATGTCGATCCAAGGGAAGACGCGATCTCTCCACGCCTTTCAGAACAGTGGTTGACGAAGGGCCAGATCGCGCCGTTCAATTTAATTCATGCCTGCCGCTTCGCTTCGCGCGCTCCTCGCGCACTCGATTGATTACGCCGGAATGTTTCCGCCTTGCAATCTTGCGCTCGAACCCGCGCTGCAAAATCACGCGAAATACATTCGTGAGTCGGACGCGTGGATGCTCTCGACCTTTATCTTGCCGACCGGGCAATTTGCCGCCGTATCGGGCGCCCTTGCCCAATTCGATCGGAAACATCCGCTGCGCGTTTCAGCGCTCGGATCAAAAACCGAAACTGTCGCTGCGTTCCGGCCCGCGTTCCGAGAAGCTATGGAGGCGATCCGCAAATTTTCCGCGGAACATGCCGGGGTTGTTTCGATCGATCAATTCGAGATGCTCCTGCCCGGAGATGTCGATCTTGCCATACTGGCCGACGCCGCCGGGATGTTCGGAGAAATGAAGTTGCATGTGTTTTGGGAAACGCCGCCGGATACCGCGGAGCACGCGATTGCGCTCCTCGCGCAGCATAATTCCAAGAAAAATATACGCGTGTTTGGATATAAATTACGCACCGGCGGCGTGACGGTGGACGCTTTTCCGTCTGCCGCGCACATTGGCGGCGCTCTCATCGCGGCGGCAAGAAATCGTGTTCCGATCAAATTCACCGCCGGGCTGCATCATCCGGTTCGGCAATTCCGGGACGAAGTAAAAACTAAGATGCACGGATTCCTCAACGTGCTCGGCGCAGGCGTGCTCGCAGCCGAGCACGATTGGGATGAAGGACAAATCTCGCGGATGCTCGAAGACGAAAATGCCGATTCGTTTTCTTTCGACGAAACGATTTTCGCCTGGCGCGAATGGGAGATTGCAACCGACCGCATTCACGCCC
>CATPAW010000076.1 GCA_955652255.1 uncultured Chthoniobacterales bacterium
ATATTTTGCCCGCCCGACGTATGACGCGTCGAGACGATCTGCGCGCCTGGTCCGGCAATGGACGGATTGCATCAGTGAGTGAGGTCGCGAAGATTGACAATGGAATAACAGCTCGCTGAACGAGGAGTCCCGCAAAGGCGGGGCAAAACAAAATGCCAAGAGCCACCAACGCCCCTGCCAGCCGGGAGCGGCGCAAACGCGTCCTGAAGAAAGCCAAAGGTTACCGGGGACGCCGTTCGAAACTTTTCCGTTACGCCAAAGACGCGACCATGAAAGGCCAATATTGGGCCTATCGCGATCGCAAAACACGCAAACGCACGTTTCGTTACCTTTGGATCCAGCGCCTCAATGCCGCCGCCCGCGCAAATGGCATGACCTACAGCCGTTTCGCCGAGGGCCTTAAAGCCGCCGGCATCGGCCTCGATCGCAAGATCCTTTCCGATCTCGCCATCAACGACGACACGGCCTTCAAATCGATTGTTGAGCAAGCCAAAAACGCGCTGGCGGAGAAATCGAAATCGAAAAAGGCGGCCTAGGTGGATCGAGCAGTCCCTTGCTCGATGCTAAATCAATGCGCCTGTGGCGCCATTTGTAACATCGCGCGACGGAGCGCGCGATCCACCTTGAACGTTAGACCTTCACCGTTCAACGTTCGTTGTTCCATGCCTCATCCGCTCGAAGAATTACGCGACGCCGCGCTGCGCGAGATCAGCGATGCGCGCGACGTGCGAGCGCTCGAAGCTGCTCGGGTAAAATATCTGGGCCGCAGCGGCAGCATTTCCGCGTGGGGCGAGCAAATGAAAACGCTCGGCAAAGACGAAAAGCCGATCGTTGGAAAATTACTCAATGAAGTTCGCAGTGCTCTGACGGCAGCGATCGAAGAACGCACGCAGGCTTTTCGCGCCCAAAAAGAAGCAGGCGCGCTGGCTAACATCGACATTTCACTGCCAGGTAGTACTGGGCCGACTGGATATTCCGGCTATAGCGGGCACTCCGCTGCGTCTGTAGGATACTCCGGTTATTTACCGCTTGAGCGCGGTTCATTGCATCCCCTCACCCAAATGCTTGATCGCTCGATCGACATTTTTCGGCGCATGGGCTTCGCCCTCGCCGACGGACCGGACGTCGAAGATGAGTGGCATTGCTTCGACGCGCTCAACACGCCGCCCGAACATCCCGCACGCAATGAACAGGATACATTTTATCTGCCGGATGGACGTTTGCTGCGGACGCACACTTCCACAGTGCAAATCCGCGCCATGCAAGCTGCGCCGCCGCCGATGCGTGTAATCGCGCCGGGCGCTGCCTATCGTCGTGACGAAGTGGACGCGATGCACAGTGCGCAGTTCCATCAAATCGAAGGCCTTTATGTCGATGAGACTGTCAGCGTGGGCGATCTTAAGGGTACGCTCGAGCTTTTCATGCGCGAGCTTTTCGGGCCGGACACCGAGGTGCAGTTTCGTCCGCACTATTTTCCATTTACCGAGCCAAGTTTGGAAATCTACGTGAAATCAAAAGCGCTGAAACGCGGCGAGCAATGGATTGAAGTCGCCGGTTGCGGCATGGTGCATCCAGCCGTCTTCGAAGCCGTCAACAAAGCGCGCGGCGACCATGCTTACGATCCCGAAAAGTGGACCGGCTTCGCCTTCGGCCTCGGCATGGATCGGCTCGCCATGATCTTGTTCGACATCCCAGACATCCGCCTTTTTGCGCAAAACGATCTGCGGTTCCTCCGTCAATTCGCCTAACGAATGAAATTCTCCGTTAACTGGCTGCGCGAATTTGTCGATCTTCCGAAGAATGTGGACGAGATCGCGGAATTGCTCACCCGTGCCGGCGTCGAGACCGAAAATATCGAAACGCGTGGCACGAAGATCGACAAAGTGATCGTCGCGCAGATCACGGCTTCGTCGCGCCATCCCAATGCCGACCGTCTCACCGTTTGCGAAGTTGATGACGCCAGCGGAACAAAACGGCAGATTGTTTGCGGCGCGACCAATTACAAAGTTGGCGACAAAGTGCCGCTCGCCTTGCCCGGCGCGAAGTTGCCAAATGGTTTGGAAATTAAAAAAAACACATTGCGCGGCGTCGAATCGGAAGGAATGCTTTGCAGCGCGAAGGAGCTCGGTTTCGGCGAAGATGCGTCCGGATTGTTGATCTTGTCGCCGGAGGCAAAAGTCGGCGCGTCGATTGCCGATCTTTTTCCGAGCGACACAGTTCTCGACGTCGAGATCACGCCGAACCGCGGCGATTTGCTCAGTCATTTTGGTCTCGCGCGCGAAGTCGCGGCGTTAACGGGAAAGAAAATCAAGGCGCCAGCCGCTCTGGCAAAGATCGACATTAAAAGATCCGGCGTAAAAATTAGCGCGTTGCGTGACTGCCCGTTCTTCTCCGCGCGCAAAATCGACAATGTCAAAGTCGGGCCAAGTCCGGCTTGGTTGCGCGCGAAAATTGAGAGCGTCGGGATTCGTTCGATTAACAACATCGTCGACATTTCCAACTTTGTGATGTTCGAGTTCGGCCAGCCAACGCATGCGTTCGATGCCGACAAACTCAAAGGCGGAATCAACGTGCGGCTGGCGCGTGACGGTGAAAAATTTCTCGCCCTCGACGGAAAGACCTATTCGCTCGCGCCGGAAAACCTGGTCATCGCCGATGACAAGCGCGCAGTCGGAATCGGTGGAGTGATGGGCGGCGAAGAAACGGGCGTCACTGAATCGACAAGAAATGTGCTGCTCGAGAGCGCTTACTTTTTACCGGCGAGCATTCGTCGCACTGCGAGAAATCTAAATTTGCCGAGCGATGCCAGCTATCGCTTTGAGCGCGGCGTCGATCCGGGAATGATTTTACGCGCATCACAACGCGCGACCGAACTCATTCGGGAAATCGCGGGCGGCAATCCGGCTAAAGAAATTGCAGCTGCGGGAAAACTGCCGGCGAATCATTCGGACGTTTCGCTGAGCTACCAGAAATGCGATCAAGTTCTCGGACTGGCGATCAAACCGAAAACAGTCGACGAAATTCTGGCGCGGTTCGGCTTAACCAAAGCCAAAACAGCAAAGACAAGATCGACATGGAAAATTCCGAGTTACCGGCGGGATTTGCAGCGGGACGTCGATCTTATTGAGGAAGTCGTGCGAGTGCATGGCGTCGACAAAATTTCCGGCACGGACCGAAGCCGGTTCACTCAGTCGAGCGCAGCCGATCATTCACGTGATCTCGAATCGTCACTGCGGAATCGGTTAGTCGCACACGGCCTTTCGGAAGTGCGAACACCGAAGTTGATTCCGCGAAGCGCAATCGCACTCGGCGAAAACGCAATCAGTTTACGCAATCCGCTTAGCGAAGATCATGTCGCCCTGCGGCCGACTTTGTTGGCAGGACTTCTGGGTGTTCTCAATCGCAACGTACGCGCAAGCGTCGAACGAGTCGCGATTTTCGAACTGGGCCGCATCTTCGTTCCGCCGACAGGAAAGGAAGAACGCCATCTCGGGCTTTTACTTTGGGGGAACGCGACGAGTGCGCCCCATTGGCGGCTACGCGAGAAGCACCAGCTTGAGTTCTTCGATCTGAAAGGTGCAATCGAATCGCTCATGATTCCAGCGCTGTCGTTTCGCCGAGGCGAAGATGTCGACCTTGCACTCGCAACGGAAATTCTGTCTTGGAATCGAGCGATTGGTTTTGCCGGGCAACTCTCCGCGCAGCGTAGATCGACAATCAGTGCGCCGGGTGCAGTTTTTTTCGCGGAGTTAGAGGTCGATCCAATTCTGAGCGGTGATGAAACGACGAAAACGTTTCGTGAAATCGAGAAATTTCCCGCGGTCACACGCGACATTGCGATGATCGTGCCGGAAAAACTAAGTCACGCCGAAATCCTGCGCCTGATTGAAAGCGTAAACGAACCGCTGCTCGAAAGCGTCCAGTTGTTCGACCTTTTCTCCGGCAGCGAAAGCAGTCTTGGCCCGGCCCGAAAGTCGCTCGCATACAGATTGACATATCGCGACCGGAGTCGCACACTGACGAGTGAGGAAGTGACTGCGGCGCACGCGAAAATTCGCGAGCGCTTGCAGCGCGAACTCGGCGCGGAATTGCGCGAGTAGTTCTTTGAAGGGAGAGCCGTTCGTTGAGGGTTGGGCAGGAAACCAGTGCTTTTCTCTCAACTCTCAACCAGCGGCTCTCGAAAATTTACCCTGCGATGTTCGAGATTACAGGTGTGATGCCCGAACCGATAGTTGATCAAGCAAGGAGGCTCGGTCGCACGGAGAAAATGACATGCCTTAATTGGAAGTCAGATGCTGCGGCGACGGTCATCCGCCCTTTACCGAGAGGGAACGGGCCATCCACCTAAACGGCACCGGCGGGGTAAAAATTTGCGAAAGGCCTGGGTTGATTGCCGGCCCAGGCCTTTTCTTTTTTCGGAAGCAACCATTCAACGTTCAAATCCCAACGTCCAATTTTTCAAGGCAGCGCCGATTTCCAGTTGAGCGTTGAACGTTGTGCGTTCAACGTTGGACGTTTTTGAGCTGATGAAAGCAATCCTCGCCCTTGAAGACGGAAGATTCTTTGAGGGCGAATCATTTGGCGCAACCGGCGCCCGCGTAGGGGAAATTTGTTTCAACACCGCGATGACCGGTTATCAGGAAGTGCTGACCGATCCATCGTACCGCGGCCAGATCGTGGCCATGACTTATCCATTAATCGGCAATTACGGAACCAACTCGCTCGATCAGGAAAGCGGCTCGCCGCACGTGCGCGGTTTTGTCATCGAAGAATTGAGCGAAACGCCGAGTAACTGGCGCTCCGAAATGTCGCTCGACGAGTATTTGCGCAAATGGGACATCCCCGGTGTGCAGAGAATCGACACGCGCGCGCTGACGCGACATCTTCGCACCCGCGGCGCAATGAAGGCATGTCTGACGACGGAAGAAATCTCGCCCGAGGAAGCGACGCAGCGCGCGATCGAAGGCGAAGGTGTGATCGGCATGGATTATGTGCGCGAAGTCTCCACGCCCGAAGTTTATCAGTGGGATCCGAACGATGAACTGAGCAAACCCTGGACGATCGCGAATGGAAACAAGACGAATCAGCCGTCGCTCCCGCCGATCCGATTTCGCATCGCCGCTTACGATTACGGGATCAAACAAAACATTTTGCGGTTGCTGCGTCAGAAAGGATTCGGCGTTACCGTTGTTCCCGCATCGACAACCGCTGAGGAAGTGCTCGCGCTCGATCCCGACGGAGTTTTTCTTTCCAACGGTCCCGGCGATCCGGCCGCTCTCCCCTAAGCGCACAAAGCGGTACGCGATTTGATGGACAAAACACCGATCTTCGGCATTTGCCTCGGCCATCAAATTCTCGGTTTCGCTTTTGGCGGATCGACATTCAAATTAAAATTCGGCCATCGCGGCGCGAATCAGCCGGTCAAAGATCTAAAGAGCGGGAAGGTCGCGATCACCGCGCAAAACCACGGTTTCGCGGTCGATCCAGAATCATTGCCCTCGAATGTCGAAGTCACTCACATCAATTTGAATGATGGAACGGTGGAAGGAATGCGCCACAAAGAATTGCCCATTTTCAGTGTGCAATATCATCCTGAAGCCGCGCCCGGGCCACATGATGCCTCCTACTTCTTCGGGCAATTCGCCGATTTAATCGAAGGACATCGGTAGGCTGAGACTCTGTCGAGCCGAAGAACTCTGCCGCCAGAGACGGAGGCAGCTACAATTGACCGAGACGGATAGCGGCCGATATTTGTTCATGTTTAATTCAACACCAAACAAACCCACGGTTTTGAAAGTCGCGGTGGCTTTCGCATTCACTGCTGCTTTGGCTTTTTCGCCCCTTGCTCTGGCGGAAGAGCACGAACACGGCAAGGAAAAGCTGGACACGGCCGCGAGCAAAACTGTCACCGGCGAAGTAGTCGATATGATGTGCTATGTCGATCACAACGCGATGGGCGACAAACACGCTTCGTGCGCGGCCAAGTGCATTAAAGGCGGCGGTCCAGTCGGCATCACGAGTGAAGGCAAAACGTATCTCGTCGTCGGCGAGCACAAACCGATCAACGATCAGCTCGCCGAGTATGCGGGAAAAACAGTCACGTTGAAAGGAAAACTGGCTGAGCGCGACGGCATCAGTATGATCGAGAACGCCGAAATCGTTAATAAATAGCAACCGGTTAATTCAAGCAGGCGCGCAAGATCGATCCCGCGACTGCAGGACGCGCCGCTTTGCGTAGGGCGTTGTAGCTGCCGCTGGCTCTGGCGGCAGAACCGCATGTCATTTGTTCGACGCTGCCGCTGAGGACAGCGGCAGCTACAACGGCGCCCGTTTTACTCGCAGCGCAATCACCTCGAGCAGCATCCGCAAGCTGTCGTGAATGAAATGAACTTTGCTGCCTTCCCGATGATTCCAGCGCACCGGAATCTCGCGCAGGCGCAATCCGGCGCGCTGCGCGAGATAAAGGAGCTCGACATCGAAAGCAAACCCCTCGATTCGCGCGGCTTCCAAAATTGGCCGGCAAACATCGAGACGAAAAGCTTTGAAGCCGCATTGTGTGTCCCAAAACGGAAGTCCGGTTGTGACACGCGCGAGCAAATTGAAAATCCGACCGGCGGTTTCTCGACGCCATGGTTGATGTTCACCAATCAAGCCGCGATCCAGCGCGCGCGATCCAAAGGCAAGATCGACATCGTCATTTGCGATCGGCCCGATCACTTTGGGAGTTTCTTCAAGCGGCGTGGACAGATCGGCATCAAAAAACAGAGCGATCGGTCTTTGCGCCGCCAACAATCCTTTTCGAACGGCCGCGCCTTTCCCGCGGTTCGGAAAATTCTCAAGCAAACGAGTTTCAATCTTCGCGCTGGCTAAGGTTTCACGAGCGATTGTCGATGTTGCGTCGGTCGATCCGTCGTTAACGACGATTAATTCGCTGTCCGGGCTGATTTGCAAAAGATAATCGAGCGTTGCGCGGATGGAATCGCCGATCCGCGCGGCTTCGTTAAAGCAAGGAATAACAACGGAAAACGCGGGCAACATGGCGAAACGGTTGTAGAGGCGCGTGTCCTTACGCGCAATCTTTGTCATTCCGAGCGAAATCGACGAATCTCTCGTTTTTAACAGCAAGAGATGTCTCGACTAACGCTCGACATGACAACTGAGAGAGCCGCCTCTACAGCATTATTTGTAAATTTCGACGACGAATTTGCCATCAAGATCGACATGTCCCCGGTACATGCCGGAGGTGTTGAACGGCAGCGCCATATTACCTTTAGCATCGATCGCGATCAGTCCGCCGCTGCCGTCGAGCTTTGCGACTTTATCGAGCACGGTTTGCGCGGCCTCCCGCAATTTCATTCCGCGGTATTCGATCAAGGCGGAAATGTCGTGTGCCACAGTCGCGCGAATGAAATATTCGCCATCGCCGGTTGCCGAAACCGCGCAGGTCGCATTGTTCGCGTAAGTGCCACCGCCGATAATGGGTGAATCGCCAACTCGTCCCGCGCGTTTGTTCGTCGTTCCACCGGTCGATGTTGCGGCGGCGAGATTACCTTGTTGATCAAGCGCGACCGCGCCCACCGTGCCATGTCGATCTTGATCGGTAATGATGAATTTCTTTTCACCAGCGCCGCCGCTTTTTTCAGCTTTCTTAATTTTCTGGAGCGCGTCCCACCGTTCCTGCGTGAAGAAATATTTTTGATCGACAAGTTGTACTCCGTTTTCCTTCGCGAAGACTTCGGCGCCTTCGCCATCCATCATGACGTGTCCCGATTTTTCCATGACCAGCCGCGCCAGGCTCACTGGGTTCTTAATGTGCTTCAAACTCGCGACCGTACCGGCCTTGAGTGTATTCCCGTCCATGATGGCCGCGTCCAATTCGTTCGTACCAGCGCTCGTGAAGACCGCGCCCTTGCCAGCGTTGAAATGCGGATCGTCTTCCAGGACGCCCACGGCGGCTTCGGTCGCATCGAGACTCGAGCCGCCGCGCTTTAAGATTTCGTAGCCGGCAGCCAGCGCGCGTTCCAAGCCAGCGCGATATTCACGCTCAGCTTCCGGCGTCATCCTGCTGCGATCAATCGTCCCCGCGCCACCGTGGATCACGAGCCCGAACTTTCTCTGGTTAGTTTGCATCGTTTGGTTAGTCGCGGGATTTTTCGCGCTGCCTTCCTGAGACCGCGTTTGATTGAATGCCGTTGCGGCCAATAGCGCAACTGCGACAAGGGATTTAGATCGCCAACACACAACTATCGGCAAAACTTTAGACGCCTGGCCTCCACGATGTCGAAAGCTTTCGCCCATGATTAACCCCCCTGGGTGTCGATCTTGATACCCGACGCAAGTCGCGTTTCGCATTTTCTTCTTTTCCGCATCGCGAGATGGGGCAACTTGCCGTGACCATGGCGAATACGCGCGCAGATAGCCAAACCCTGCCGGCAAACCCGGTGGGGGTCGTGCAAGGAATCGGTGCCCTTGGCCGCAGTTTTCTGCGCGAAGTGGGCAGCATGTTCTGGTTCATCGTTCAAACCTTCGAGGAAACGCTCGAGCGCATCGGGCAAGGACGCGTGCCCTTCCGCGCCGTTAGCTTTTTTCGCCACACCGAGCGCGCCGGTGTCGATTCGGTGCCGCTGGTCGGGCTGGTATCATTCTTCCTCGGTCTAACGATGGCCTTGTTGACCGGCTACCAACTGCAACGATTTGGGACCGAGCGATTGGTTCCGGGGTTGGTTGCCATCGGCTTTACGCGAGAACTGGGGCCGTTGCTTACCGGTATCATGATGGCGGCGCGCATCGGCGCCGCGTTTACAGCCGAGCTCGGGACGATGCAGGTCTCCGAGGAAGTCGAAGCGATTGAAGCGATGGGAATTGGGCCGCTGCGCTTTCTCGTCGCGCCGCGCATGCTGGCGCTGTTTTTTTTAATGCCATGTCTTTCCACGGTCTCGAACATCGCGGCCATCTTCGCCAGCAGCCTTGTCTGCAAGGCTTATTTCAGCATCGCGTTCGTGTACTTTCTCGATCTCGTCAAGGACGCATTGCTCATCCGCGACATCATCACGGGAATATTGAAGAGTCTTATGTTCGGTCTGCTTATCGGCGGGATCGCTTGTTATCGTGGGTTGACGGTCGAAGGCGGGGCGGCCGGCGTTGGAACATCGACAACATCAAGCGTG
>CATPAW010000077.1 GCA_955652255.1 uncultured Chthoniobacterales bacterium
CTGACGCATGCTTCAAAAAAAGCAGCTTTTATACCGGTCTTTCCAGAATCCAAAATGGGCCGCCGCTCCGTTAATCACGTGCCATCTGCCCAAAACTTGGCAGGATGCTCTTACCCATAGCCTCCACGAAATTTCCGTATTCAGGCGCCCAACCGAGACTGCGCAGTTTTGCGTTGCTGACGCGCTTATTGCTGTAACCGCGCTTGCGTTTCGATGTCGATCTTCCGATTGCCGGAGTTGGCCGATTTAATTTCTTCGTGAGCCAGTAATAGCATTCGCTTTGTAAAATGGGTTGATCGTCCACGACGTTGTAAATTTGTCGCTCCACGGCGCTCGCGCTCGCTCGATTTGGGAGCAAGAAGAGCGCGGCCCCTACGTCGTCTCGATGCACTTGATTGATAAAGCGGTCATTTCCCGGATCGACGATCGCCTCGCCGGCTAAGAATTTCGAGAGCAATGCCGAACGTCCCGGCCCGTAGATTCCCGCGAGCCGCGCGACGATTCCGCCGCGAGAGAGCACTAACATCTCCGCTTCGAGCAGGACCCGTCCGGTCTCGCGCGCCGGTTCGGTCGCGGTTTCTTCCGTAACCCACGCGCCATCGCTTTGCCCGTACACACTCGTGCTGCTCGTAAATACGATCGTTGATTTAACGAATCGATCGAGGAGATTGCGAGCGCCATTCAAGTAAACCAGGCGATAGAGATCGACATCGCCGCCGCGCGTGCTCGCGCAATGCACTACCGCGTCAAATTTACTTTTGGAATCAGCGACTTGAACTTTATCCGAAATGTCGACCGCCCGAACCGGGTAAGGTTTGCCGCAAAGCTTTTGCGCAGATTCCGGTGAGCAAGTCCAGCCCTCCACTCCCCAGCCGCGCTCAAAAAACAAATCCGCCGTCGCTTGCCCGACATAACCGCAACCGGCAATTAAAACCCGCGGCATAATAGTCGATCTTCACTCGTTCGCGGACGCGATTTCAATTTCCTCAAAGACATTTTTCTGAATCGCGCGGACTTGCTTCAAACGAACCA
This sequence comes from uncultured Chthoniobacterales bacterium, assembly GCA_955652255.1. Lineage (GTDB taxonomy): Bacteria > Verrucomicrobiota > Verrucomicrobiia > Chthoniobacterales > UBA10450 > UBA10450. The sequence goes on from CATPAW010000077.1 coordinate 1,033, forward strand.
GTTCGAGAAGGGCGAGGAACGTCACGACGATTTCGACGCGCGATGTAATCTCACCAAACAAATCTGAAAAACGCAGCGCCGCGCCGTGGCCAAGGCGTCGCAGGATCATGTCGATCTTATCCGAGACGCTAAATCGCTCACCGAAAATTTCGCCAACATCCTGCCGCGCTTCGACTCGTTTAATGACATTTTGGAAGGCGTTAATGAGTTGGAAGATTCCAACTTCGCCCAGCCGAAGCGGACTATCAGGAGGCGACGCCGGGCCTCCGTCCCGGGCGAAAATGCGCTCCTGCTCGACCTCGCGTAGTTGCAACTGCGCGCCCGCTTCCTTGAATTTTTTGTATTCGATCAGTTGCCGGATCAAGTCCCAGCGCGGGTCGTCTTCCTGCGAATCTTCTTCGGGCGACTGTTGCTCGGCCGGGAGTAGACTGCGGCTTTTCAGGTAAATGAGGTTCGCCGCCATTACGATGAACTCGCCGGCGATGTCGATGTTCAATTCCTTGAAGGCCTGAATGTACTCGAGGTATTGTCCGGTGATGCGTTCAATCGAGATGTCGTGAATGTCGATCTCGTCGCGCTTGATCAGGTAAAGCAGGAGATCGAGCGGCCCTTCGAAAATCTCCAGCCTTACTTTGTAATCGCTGTCCATGCGCCGGCCCGAGCTTAGGCAACCGAATGAGCAAAGTAAACTGACCGCCTGGCCGCCAGATGTCGATCTTGCAGGAAGATTCGAGGAATTCAGCCGGCAAACTCGCGATGGACCCAAACGCTGTTTACGATTCCGAGCCCGAACATAATCATGAGCACAAATGAGCCGCTGTAACTGATGAGGGGCAATGGAACACCGGTGATGGGCAACATCGAGATCGTCATGCCGACGTTCTGAAAGATGTGCGTGAAGATGAGCGCGGTGACGCCGATAACAAGCAGTAAACCGAATTGATCGCCTGCGAAAAACGCAACGAAGAGACAGGTGAGAAGAAGCAAGGCGAACGCACCAATGAGCAAGACGCCACCGACAAAGCCCCACTGCTCACCGATAGCGGAAAAAATATAATCGTTATGCACGGCCGTGGCCGGCAAAAAGCCGAGTTCGATCTGGGTGTTCGGCGCTTTGAATCCTTTGCCAGACCACCCGCCCGAGCCGATGGCGATGAGCGATTGGTTGATCGCCCAGGCCGCGCCTTGTTTATCAATCTCCGGATTGATGAAGGCGGTGATCCGTTGCTGCTGATACGGTTTTAAGCCGAGATTGATGGCGATTGGGATGAAAGCGAGCCCGATTAGAATGATGCAGATCAGATAGCGCAATGGAAGACCGGCGACGAACAAAAGCGCAATGAGCACCGGTATCCAAATAATGCATTCACCGAGATCGGGCTGCATTAAAATTAAAAGCGTGGGCGCTCCCACAATGGCGCCGCACAAGAGTAGCCGAAGCATCGGATGCATTTGGCGAAACTGACTCAAGAACAAGGCGAGGACCATGATGCCCGCAACCACGGCGAGCTGCGCGGGCTGAAAGTTGATCGGCCCAAAATGCAGCCAGCTGCGCGCGCCATAAACCTTTGAGCCGATAAACTTCGTGAGAATGAGAAAGAAAAGGCCAGCCAGATTCATCGGTAATGCGCCCCAGCGAATCCAGTGATAATCGATCAGGCTGGTGATCATGAAAGCACAGAAACCAACCGCAACCCAGTTTGCCTGTTTGCGCCAAAACTCCGCCGCGACCGAATCTTCGCGCATATAGGTCGCGCTGTAGATTGCCACCACACCGAAGATCGCGAGCGCGAGCATGTTCGCGAGAAGAAGCCAGTTAAGGCCGAGCAATTTTCGAAGGAAAGGCGTCATGATTTGATCTCGCTTGATTGCCGGCACATTGGCCGGGAAACGAGAAAGATTATACGCATGTTCCGTTCCTCGTAAATCGCCGCCATGTGGTGGAAACGTTGGCTGGGAAGCCCGACTGAACCACTGGCTTTGGCAGCGAAGTCACAAGGGATAAAAGATCGACAATATTATTATAAAAGCCGGGGAGAGACCACATTAGCCAGGTTGTAGTTCTTGGGAGCCTCTGTATTTTTAAATGGTTTATGGCAAGTGAGTTATAGATTAAAAAACAAATAATCAACGCCTTCTCTTGTCAGCTTGTCAAAGGCCACTAAAATGCTTTCCTCCTCGTTCGTTGCAGTCAGGGGATTGAGAAATGGCCAAGAAAACAAAACGGAAGCTCGCCCATCCGAAACTGCCCATGCAACGTCAGTTGAATCTGCGGCATGAAGGAAAGTATTTCGATCTGCACCCGATTTTTGATCAATTGAACGAACGCTATTTCCGCGGACGTCTTCGAGGTTACAAGGTGATGTGGGGCCGCCGACGGAAACATCGGCCGAGGGAATATTTTATCTTTGGAACCATTCAGGAAGAAGACCGGGTGATTCGAATCAATCCATTACTCGATCAGCCATTCGTGCCCCTTTGGTTTCTGCGTTATGTGCTTTATCACGAGATGTTGCATTCTGTGGTGCCGGACGAAACCGTATCGCGGGGACGGCGGCGCGTGCACACGGAAGAGTTCAACCGCCGCGAGCGCGATTTTCCCAGTTACCGGCGCGCTCGCCGTTGGGAAGAAGAGAATCTCGCACGTTTCCTGCGCTAAACGGCGCGTCAGCGTTTTTCCGTCATCGCCGCACTCGAGGTCGATTCAGACGGCAAGGGGGTCGTCGCTACGTTCTTTTTGATCAGGTACCAAAGGGTTGTCGCGAGGAGAAGGGAGATCAACTTCGCGCGCCAGTTTTTCAGGATCAGTCTCTTCATAATTGCTGTGCAGTAAAATTTCCGCGATCCGTTGCCGAAACGTTTCCGGAGTAAAGTTCCGCTCAATCCGTCGCCGGTGACAAATGGAAATTCCACCCGTCTCTTCGGAAACAACCACCGCGACCGCATCCGATTCCTCGGTAATGCCGAGACCGGCGCGATGACGCAATCCGAGACTCCGGTCGAGTGTTTCGCGTTGGCTGACGGGGAAAATGCACGCCGCGGCTGCAATCCGGCCATTGCGCACGATCACGCCACCATCATGCAAAGCGGCCTTTGGATGAAAAATTGTGAGGACAAGCTCAACGGAAAAATCGCTATCAATCGTCACACCAGTTTCTTCATAAACGCGAATCGAGGTGTCGCGTTCGATGGCAATGAGCGCACCATACTGTTTGTTGGCCAGTTGTGTCACGGCCTCGGCGAGGTCGTGGACCGTTTCCCGTTTTTCGCTGGTGAGAGAGAAAATCGGATGTCCGCCGAGCTCGGCCAGGCCGCGCCGCAGCTCTGGCTGAAAAATCACGACCAACGCGACCGCAAGGAAGACCGAGAAACTGCGCACGATCCAACCGATCACGACAAGATTGAGCAACTGCGAAATCAACGTCAGCGTCAAAAAAACAATCGCCAGTCCCGTCAACACCTTCGCGCCGCGCGTTCCGCGAAAATAAAGATAGCCATAATAAATCCCGACACTCAGCAGGATGATCTCGAAGATGCTGCGCCAGCTCTTCAGCCAAAGATGGAAGAGTTCTTCGATCATTGCAGCACTGCCTCGGTGACGCGCAATGCATCGACATTTTCTTTAACATCATGCACGCGAATGATGTTTGCGCCGCGCGAGCGCAGCAATGAAGTCAATGCGACTGTCGCCGCGAGCCGGTCGCTCATGGCCGAAGAGCCGACCAGTTTGCCAAGAAATGCTTTTCGCGAAACGCCGACCACGAGCGGGCGTTCCTGCACTCGGAGAGCACCAAGTTTGCCGATGAGCTCGAGATTGTGCTCAAGCGTTTTACCGAAACCAATTCCGGGATCAAACGCGATAGCCATGGGATCAATGCCGCACTCTAGGGCGCGGGCATGTTGTTGTAAAAAAAAATCGGTCACTTCCGAGACAAGATCGACATAATGCGGCGCGACCTGCATCGTCCGCGGATTTCCCTGCATGTGCATGATGATAAAGGCGGCTTTTCGCTTTGCGGCGAGCGGCAGCATTTTTTCGTCCCCTCCTCCTCCGGTCACATCATTAATAATGGAAGCACCGGCATCCAATGCCGCCTTTGCCACTTCGCTCTTGGAGGTGTCGATTGAAATGACGATGTCGATCTTTGCCTTTAGCTCTTCGATCACCGGAACTACGCGGGGCAATTCCTCTTCGGCCCAAACCGGTTCCGCGCCGGGACGTGTTGATTCGCCGCCCACGTCGACGATTTGCGCGCCTTCCGCTGCCATTTGCACGCCGCGCGCAACGGCTGACTCGGTGTTGAAAAATTTTCCGCGCTCTGAAAACGAATCGGGCGTGACGTTGAGCACGCCCATGATCATTCCGTGACGCGAAAGATCGACAATGCGTCCGCCGACTTTCCAGAGCGTCTCACCCATCACGGAGGTGAGACTATCATGCCGGCTCAATTATTCGAAGACCGATGGAGGGACACGCCCGCCATCGCTATTTCTGTCGTGAGTAGCGTCCCATCAACTCGCCTTGCGCAATCACATGCCCGCGCATCGCTGCATCAACTTCCGCGCGTTTTGCGCCTGCTTTCAAATCCAGCGTCTGGTCGAGCGCAAAGATCTTGAAGTAATAGCGATGCGTGCCGGAGGGCGGCTGCGGTCCGCCATAACCGAGCGTGGGATAATCGTTCGTGCCCTGCACTGCGCCTTTTGGCACGCTCTTCTCCGCAATTTCGGTTGTCTTCGGATCGATGTTCCAAGCCAGCCAATGCGTAAACAGACCTACCGGCGCATCGGGATCATCCATGATCAGGAGCAAGCTTTTCGCATTCGACGGTGTTCCCTCGATCCGAAGCGCCGGATTAATGTCTTGCCCGTCGCGGCTGAATTTCGACGGAATGTCGCCGCCTTCTTGAAAAGCTGAACTCGTGATTTTCATTTTCGCACCTCCTGCTGCCAATGAAACAATTGCCGCCAAGACAATCGCAGATGTAACGGCTACAATCGTTTTTTGCATTTGTTTCGACCTCCAGTTGAAATCGCGTTAGATCGACAGTCGCCTAACAATAAGCTTTCGCTTGTATGCCTCAAAACGGACGCAAAATTCGAGAAAAGATTCTCGCGCTCCTAGCGCGAAAAGATTACGGGCCACTCGATAAGATCGAGATCGCGCGCAAACTCGGGCTGGAAAGCAGCGAACGCGTCGCGCTGCGAAAAATGCTGCACGAGCTCGAACGCTTGGGCGAGATCGCGCGCATCCGAAAAAATCGCTACGTCCTGCCGGCTGGGGCCGATTTGGTGACCGGTAAATTGTCGATCCACCAGGCCGGCTACGGATTTCTGACAACGGAAACTCCAGGCCAAGCCGATATTTTTATCGCAGCGGAGAACACCGGCACAGCCATGCACGGCGATCGCGTGATCGCGCGGATCACGCGCGATGCGGTTCCGAGGCGCCCGAAAGATCGACAAGGACGAAGCGAGGGCCGCGTAATTCGAATTCTGGAACGTGCGCGCAATACGGTTGTCGGAACGCTGCAGCATTCGCGCAATTTTTATTACGTCGTCCCGGATGATCCGCGGCTCGTCCACGACGTTTATGTGCGGCCCGTACAAGATCGACCGTCACAGACCGCCGCTAAAGTGGGCGATAAAGTAGTCGTCCGGCTCGAGTCGTGGGAATCGCGTCACGTCAATCCAGAAGGTGAGATCATCGAAGTGCTCGGACCCGCCGCTGCGTCCGGCATCGACATGTTGTCGATCATTCGAAAATGCGGGCTTCCGACTGAGTTCCCAAAAAGCGTTGTCGATGAGGCAGGTAAAATTCCGGAAACGGTCGAGCGGCGAAGAATGGAAGGCCGCGAAGATTTGCGAGGAAAATTCATCGTCACGATCGATCCGGATGATGCGCGCGATTTTGACGACGCCATTCATGTCGAGAAGATCGACAATGAAGATTGGCAACTGGGCGTGCACATTGCCGATGTAGCTTCGTACGTCGAACCGGAGAGCGCGCTGGATGGCGAAGCGCGCCGGCGCGGCAACAGCGTTTATTTGCCCGACCGGGTCATCCCGATGTTGCCGGAGCGATTGAGCAACGGCGTTTGCAGCCTGAGGCCGGGGGTCGACCGTCTCACCCATTCGGTTTTCATTCAGTTCGACAAAAACGGTCGCGCAAAGAGCGCGCGCTTTGCGAAAACCGTGATTCGCAGCGCACAGCGACTGACTTACAAACAAGCTTACGCGATTCTTCAATCGAAGCCTGACGACGAACTGAGCAAGCGATTGCACACCGCCTGGACGCTCGCATCGCTCCTGCGGCGAAAGCGGTTCGAACATGGCTCACTCGATCTCGATTTTCCCGAAGTAAAAGTTCATGTCGATGCAACGGGCGCGCCGGTGAAACTCGAGCGAGTGGAGAACGATGAGTCGCATCAGCTCATTGAGGAATTCATGCTTGCGGCAAACGAAGCGGTGGCGCGCGAGCTGAGGCATCGCGCAATTCCAACCATTTATCGCGTTCATGAAAATCCCGATCCGGAAAAATTGGCGGAGTATCGCGAGTTCGTGCTCAGTTTTAATTACAAAGTGGGCGATCTTTCTCATCGCGCCGAGATTCAGCGCTTTCTAGCGTCGATTCGCGGCAAGCCGGAAGAGCAGGCGCTCAAAATCGGTTTGCTCAAAAGTTTGAAACGCGCGCGTTATGCGCCACAGCCGCTCGGACATTACGGGTTGGCGAAAGCGAATTATCTGCACTTCACCAGCCCAATTCGCCGCTATGCGGACCTTGTAGTGCATCGCACGCTGGCCGGGCGTAATTTGCGGTCGCGGTCGCGACTCGACATTAACCAGATCTCGTCAATTGCCGACCATATTTCGGAAACAGAGCGCACGGCGGCCGAAGCCGAAATCGAGGCCGTCCGGATGAAAAAGCTGCAGTTTTTTCAGCGCCAACTCGATCTGCGTGATCCACAGGTGTTTCGCGCGGCGATTGTCGATGTCCGCAATTACGGGCTGGTGGTGGAGTTGCCGGATGTCCTTGTGACCGGCCTTATTCACGTCTCCGCGCTGACCGATGATTTTTATCTGTTCGATCCTGCGCACCGGCGCTTGCTCGGCCGCCGGTCACGAAAGCGATTCACGGTGGGCGATCAGGTTCGCGTTTTCGTCGCGCGAGTCGACGCGTTCAAGCGGCAGATCGACTTTGCGCTGGCCGATCGAGCAACGATAAAAAAGCCGAGCCAGAAAAAGCGATAACTTTTAACGTAAACTACGGTGGAATCTGCGAAATTCTCGTAGTTTTCTGTGCAAAATCTTCTTCCCTTATTGAATCGGAGCAGCGTAAACTCCGCCGTTTCCGAAATGGATAATATCATCGAGGCGAAAGAGCTACAGATCGAACGCAAGCATTTTCACGTGGAATTCCGGCAGAATGAGCGGGGCAAATTCTTGCGGATCACCGAAGAGGCGCACGGGCGTCGCAACACCATTATCGTGCCAAGCACGGGCGTAGATGAATTCAAAGCGGCAATCGGGGAAGTGATCGAAAACGGCGAGAGCGCGCCAGCCTGAGCGCACGATCACAGATTTCGAGCTTCGGTAGAGGCAGCCGGGTCGGCTGTAATGCTCCTGCATCCGCCGGCGACACGCCTGCCACCACAGCGCGTTGACACTTAAACGCCCGGAACTAGTTTGGCGCGTTCGGCGAGCCAATAAATTTTTCGCATGTCCAAAAAAACGAAATCGTTCCGGCGCAGGTTGCGCCGAGCGGCAAAGGGGAAGCAAAGATCGACATCGAAACCTCGGTCCGCTTCCCCGCAAAAAACGAAGACGCCGCGTTATGTTTATTATTTTGGCGAGGGACACGCCGACGGCGCCGGAAAGATGAAACCTTTGCTCGGTGGCAAGGGCGCGAACCTCGCCGAGATGACGCGAATTGGTTTGCCGGTCCCGCCCGGGTTTACCATCACGACGGAAGTCTGCACGTATTTTTACGAACACAAGCGAACCTATCCACCGCAGTTGGAAGCCGAAGTGACGGCGGCCCTCGCGAAAATCGAGAAGTCGGTCGACAAGAAACTTGGTGACAAGGAGCGACCGCTGCTCGTCTCCGTTCGCTCGGGTGCGCGCGATTCCATGCCGGGAATGATGGACACCATCCTCAATCTCGGCATGAACGACGAAGTCGTTGAGCTAGTGGCCAGGAAAACGAGGAACGATCGCTTTGCCTGGGATTCCTATCGTCGTCTTCTCCAAATGTACGGAGACGTGGTGATGGGCGTGCAAAAGTGGGCGGGTGAAGATCACGAGCCGTTTGAGACCGTGATCGAGCACTTGAAAGATCAGCGTTACGGCAAGCACGATTTTCCGGATGTGCGATTAACTGTGGCCGACCTGAAAGCGATGGTGCAGCGTTTCAAAGCGCTCATCAAAGGGCGCACCGGGAAGTCCTTTCCCCAAGATGCAAAGGAACAGCTTTGGGGCGCGATCGGCGCCGTCTTTGGTTCATGGATGAACGACCGGGCGATCGTTTATCGCCGCAAATATGGCATCCCGCGCGAGTGGGGAACGGCGGTCAACGTACAGACGATGGTCTTCGGCAACATGGGAGAAACGAGCGCCACCGGGGTCGCTTTCACCCGCGATCCAGCGAGCGGCGAAAAAGTTTTTTACGGCGAATATCTGATCAACGCGCAAGGTGAAGACGTAGTGGCCGGTGTGCGCACGCCGCATCCGATTGTCGATCTGGCGAAGGAAATGCCGGCCGCGCACAAATCGCTCATGAAAGTGCGCGCACTCCTTGAGCGGCATTTCAAGGACATGCAGGACCTCGAGTTCACGGTCGAAGACAATCGTCTTTACATTTTGCAAACGCGCAACGGCAAGCGCACCGGTCACGCCGCCGTCCGCATCGCGGTCGATATGGTCGAGGAGGAATTAATTACGAAAAAAGAAGCGGTCCGGCGCATTCCGGCGGATTCACTCGCGCATCTGCTCGCGCCGATCTTTGATCGACAATCGGCGAGCAGCGCAAAAAAGATCGGCACCGGTTTGGCGGCAGGACCGGGCGCGGCCTCCGGGCATGTTGTTTTCAGCGCGGAAGAAGCGGTGGCACGTTCCGAAAAAGGCGAAAAAGTCATCCTCGCGCGGATCGAAACTTCGCCGGAGGACTTGCGTGGCATGATCGCGGCGGAGGGCATTCTCACTTCGCGAGGCGGCGTTTCATCGCATGCCGCTTTGGTGGCGCGTCAAATGGGCAAGGTGTGCGTGTGCGGTGCGAGCGATATTCAAATCGATTACCAAAAGCGCACGCTCAACGCGAACGGAACAACGTTGAAACAGGGAGATTACATCTCGATCGATGGCGGCGCGGGCGAAGTTTTTGCCGGCGAAGTGACGACGGCGCCGTCGGAGATTGTTCAAGTGCTGGTTGATCGATCGCTCAGCGCGAAAAAAAGCGTGACCTACCAAGAGTACGCAAAATTGATGAGTTGGGCGGATGAGTTCCGGACCCTTGGGGTGCGCACAAACGCGGACACGCCGGAGCAAGTCACAAACGCGGTCGCGTTCGGGGCAGAAGGCGTCGGGCTTTGCCGAACGGAGCACATGTTTTTCGAAGGCGATCGCATCGATGCCATGCGGGAGATGATTCTCGCCGGGACGAAGGAAGAAAGAGAGCGAGCGCTGGCCAAGTTGCTGCCGTATCAACGGGCAGATTTCATCGGCATCTTTACGGCGTTGAAAGGCGCGCCAGCGACAATTCGTTTTCTCGACCCGCCGCTGCACGAATTTCTGCCTAACGATCACGCTCAGCAAAACGAACTGGCGAACAAACTGGGAGTGCCGGTCGATCAAATTTCGCGTCGCGTGCACGAGCTGCACGAATTTAATCCGATGCTGGGCCATCGCGGCTGCCGACTGGGCATTGTTTATCCCGAGATTTCCGAAATGCAGGCTCGCGCCGTGTTTGAAGCTGCGGCCGAAGTACAACGTAAAGGAACCAAGGTCCGTCCGGAGATCATGATCCCGCTCGTCGGATTTCCGCGGGAACTCAAACTCCAAATCGACATCGTCCATCGCGTAGCGGACGAGGTCGCGAAGGGAAAAAAGACGAAATTTAATTATCTCGTCGGGACGATGATCGAAATTCCGCGCGCTGCGTTAATCGCGGATGAGATCGCGCGTGACGCGCAGTTTTTTAGTTTCGGCACCAATGATCTTACGCAAACGACGCTCGGAATGAGCCGCGACGATTCCGGCAGTTTCCTGCCCGCTTACGCAGAGCTCGATATTGTCGATGCAAATCCATTTACTTCGATCGATCAAAAAGGCGTTGGCCGTTTAATGGAAATTACGCGCGACCTCGGGCGCAAAACCCGCCCGGACATCAAGCTCGGAATTTGCGGCGAGCACGGTGGCGAACCGACCAGTGTTAAGTTCTGTCACCGGCTCGGTCTGGATTACGTGAGCTGCAGCCCTTTCCGGATTCCGATTGCTCGATTGGCTGCGGCGCAAGCGGCGATCGCGGAGTGATTGCCGATCAAAACAACGCAAAAGCGCGGGTTGACTCGGGAACGGATTACTTTCCTTTTGCGGCTTGAAATGATTGCCAGGCCGACCAGGCGCGTTCCCAGTTTTCCTTGGCCGCCCAACACTGCGCTTCCAACAAACGGAAATAGGCAGGCGAATTCGGACGTTCGCTAAAATGGCGCGCGGTCAGCAGCGCGTCGTCCGTTCGGCCCCGCTGAATCTGCGCGCGATAGAGGGCGTAACCGATCGCGTAATTGTCGGGAGCGGAGTAAAAGCGGTTTTGCAATTCTTCGAGCGATGAATCCGCAGCACGCGGCAACGCAACAGCTTCGCCGTAGCGCTGAGTCAATTCATAGGCCGCGCGAAAATCGTTTTGACCTGCGTAATACTTCGCCAGGCCTAACCACGCATCCGGGATCCAGCTTGGATGCTCTTTGGTTTGCCTCCAAAGTTCCTCAAGATCGCCGCGCTCTGACCAGAGCGCGAAGAAAGCCAGTTTTTCCGCGGCGGTGAATGTCTTTAAATCCGGGTCGGTTCTTAAAAGTTTTTCAACTCCGCGAGTGAAAGCGGCGCCAGAAACTCGATTGAGATACGGCAAGATCAAGTCGCGCTGAGGGAGTCCTATTTCCTCCATGATCCGGCTAACCTCCGGGTTTCGGTTCGAGGCATTCGTCAGCATGATGGAGAAAATTTCCGCGCGCCGTGGGCCAGCTCTGTGCAATGCCTCTCGCCATGCGGTCACGGCAAGTATTGGCTGAGACGGCAGCCAGGCGTTCCCTTCAGCCAATGGAAGTTCGAAGCCGTTCGGTTCGAGAAAACGTGCGCGGCGAAAATCATCGAGCGCAGTGTCGGGTTGCTTTTCCGCCACTTCCGCGATGGCACGCAAGAAATAAAGCTGCCAATCGAGCGGCGCCCATAATAACGCGTGCGTCGTCAGTGAAATTGTTTCCGCGAAATTGCGGCCGCGGTTTGCATCTGCCGATAATTCCTTGGCGTTTGTAACTCCGACAGATCCGGGAAACGGCATTTTAATCTGGGAGGCGACCCCCCAGGACACGCCACTGATCAACAGGAGGAGACCGATCAGGCGTGAAAAGCTCGCGATCCACTGACTTGGCTTGACTCTCAATGGGCGGTGCAGGGAGAGCCCTAACAAAAAGATGCCGCAAAAGGCAGTCCCAACCCGATGTCCGGAAACATCAACAACACCGTGCAGCGCGAAAAGGATAGCGCCGATCAGCGCGGCGAGACGGAAGCGCTGATTTGTTCCCTCTTGCAAAGGCAGAGCTCGACGGGCGACAAGCGCCGCACCAATAATGATCAACGCAACTGCCGGCCACCCCAGCTCGGCCCACAACCAGAGCCAATCGCTTTCCGGAAGCAGAGCGCGGGTGTTGCCGCCCGAAGCAGCGCGAAAAATGGCGAACACGGCATCAAAATTGCCAAGGCCGATTCCGCACCAGGGTGATGCGCGAATCAGTTGAAAGGTGTCCTGAAAAATGAGCCCTCGAAAATCAGAAGAAATTCCCATGCCCTCGAGCCCCCGAAGGTGAAATCGTTCCAAAGTATCGCCGCCAAGAAGCAGGATTGCGCTGAGCAAGAGCAGCAGGAAAGAAAACCCGAGTGCAATCCGCGCAGGAGAGCGCTCCCGAAGCGCAGTCATAGCAATCCAGAGCGCGCTCCCGCCCACAAGAATAACGAGGCCGGCGCGCGACAAGTTCACTACAAGGGCCGCGATAAGAACGCCGAGCGCAACAATCCAGAGAGCCCAGTGCCTTCTTCCACGACGAAGATCATCCTGCCCGCATGCAAGCAGAACAATCGCCGTGATCGCAAAGAGATCCGCAGTTTGATTCCGGTTCGGGAATGGCCCAAAGCCGCGCTGATTAATCCAAAAAGGAAAAGCCGCATGCGCCGAATAAAGCGCGATGCTGATCGCGCCGATAGCAACGATTCCAGTGACGAAAATCCGCAGCTGAAAACGGGCAGACCGAAGCTCGAGTTCCTGCGTGCTTACGAGATAGAGCCAGCTCATTCCGGCGATCAAACTGATGAAACAACCTGCCGTAATCCACGGCTGTGGCGTGAGAGTGGCCGGGAGCGAGATCGTAAAATCGTTGACCATCGCCTTCCGCCACGCCGGTAGGAAAAACCAGCGCGCGGGCAGGAATGCGCTCGCAGCCAGTGCGATGAGCGCGGCGAAAATGCAGTTCGTGGCCGCGCCCAGCGAAACGCGCGGGGGCCAAATGAGCAGGTACAATCCAAGCACAGCCAGCACGATTCCCTCCGCCCATTTTTGCGTGCCGCCGCCCAGGAAACAGGCCAGGACCGGCAACAGTGCGACGGCGGCGTTGCCGGCTATTTGACCTGCCGAAATGTGGCGGTTTCTGCGGCTAGAAGGGGAACGCTGCACCGAATCAAGCATTAGCTGAGGACGATCGTGCTGGTATGGGAATCGCTCTTTAGATCGACAATTAGTGAGTGAGCTGAGCGAAGTACCATGGGCATGATAAGCTTACCACGAGTTGAAGGCGCGCGCGCCCATCGCGTGCTCTCACCGTCATTCGAGCTCAATAGCCATGGTTACGCAACGCACGGAAGGTTTCTACCGCCTTTTCCTGCTCGGTCAGATAATCATCGTGGCATTCCTTTTCTGGTTCGGTGTTTGGGTGATCGTCACCTTCTACTCACCCGGAGAAGGCACGCGCCCCGATTAGAAACAAATCGCCTTCTTGCCGTGCGAATTTTTCTCGCGAATAAAAGCCGACCCATTCGGTTTCCGCCACATCATAAGGCATGGAACTAGCTCTTTTTACGCGCGGTTTCGACTGTCGTGACGCATGCGATTAGCTACGGGGAATCATTTAACAGCGCATGGCGACGATAAATCGACGCCGCCCTTCAACGCTTGCAAAACCAATGAAACTGAGAATCGCGCATTACCTGAAAACAATTCGTATCAAAGCCAGGACCATCTTCAGATCGTTGCCCGGGCTACGAACGATGCAGTTCGGGATTGGGATGTAAGAACCGGTACTCTCGTTTGGCCCCAAGGCCTCGCAAGTTTGCTCGGTTATCGTCGACCTTCCATTCCAACACCGATCGGTTCCTGGCAACAGCACATTCACCCCGAGGATGTCGCGCGCGTCATGGCCAGTATCGGCGCGGCTCTCGTCGGCAATTGCGAGCATTGGAGTGGCGAATACCGGTTTCGCTATGCCGATGGAAATTATCTCCACATCCTCGAACGCGCGCTCATATTGCGAGACGGCAAAGGCCGGGCCATCCGTTTCGTCGGCTCGCTCATGGACATCACAGCGAGAAAACAATTACAGGATCAGCTTTGCCGTTCGCAAAAAATGGAAGCCTTTGGCCAGCTCGCGGGTGGTGTCGCGCACGATTTCAGCAATTTCCTCACGACCATCCTCGGCTACAGCGATCTTGTCCTGGCCGAGACAGGCCCGAAAGGAGCGCTGGCCAGCCATGTCGCCGAAATTCGCAATGCCGCCGGCCGCGCTTCGGTTCTAACGGGGCAGCTTTTCGCATTTAGCCGCCGGCAGGCGCTTGAGCCACGTGTTGTCGAAGTCAATTCGCTCATCGCCAATCTCGAGCGCTCGCTGCTCCGATTGATCAGCGAGAACATTCAGATCATCTCCAACCTGCACGATCAAAAGGACAGCGGTTACATCAAGGTGGATCCCGGTCAGTTGACCCAAATCATCTTGAACCTGGCAGTAAATGCACGCGACGCCATGCCAAATGGCGGTCAGCTCAGACTTGAAACCGCGATTGTCGATCTTAGCGACGAAACGGAGCCCGCTTTCTTATGCGGCGAGTATGCCCGCAGCGAATACGTTCTGATCAGCATCGCCGACACCGGCCTCGGCATGAGCGATGAAGTAAAGGCACATCTCTTCGAGCCGTTTTTTACGACAAAGGACCATGGCAGTGGTCTCGGCCTCGCCACCAGTTACGGCATCGTGCACCAAAGCGGCGGCCACATTCGCATCGAGAGCGAGGAAGGAAAAGGCACCACCGTGCGAATTTACCTCCCCAAAGTCCTCGCTCCGCCATCCACTTACCAGAAACCAAACAGAAAAAAGCTGCCAACCGGCGCCGAAACCATTCTTGTGCTGGAGGACGACATCAGCGTGCGGCACATCTCGGTCCGTGTTCTTCGCAACCTCGGTTACCAAGTCATCGAAGCTGCCAATGGCGATGACGCCCAGCGTTTGATCGGGGAGAACTCGGGCCGGCAAATTCATCTTTTGCTTACCGATATGGTCATGCCGCAAATGAGCGGCCGTTTTTTTGCTGATTGGCTGCGCAAAGCGAGTCCGGGCACCAAAGTTATTTTCGTTTCCGGTTATCTCGAGGAGATGATGCTGCAGCCGCGCGATAAGATCGACAGTGGAAGGTTCTTTTTGCCCAAGCCCTTCGACCCCGAGCAACTCGCGCAAACAATCCGCCGCGTCCTCGACACCTGAGCTGTAACGGCCGACGTCCGTGGCGGCGGAACATCTCGATCTTACGATGATCCCGCCATTATCGCCGGCAGGGGACGATGGGCTTTGAGATGATCGACCAGGTTCCGGATGCTGACGCCGTCATCGTCCGGTTGGCGGCGCAGGTCTGCTCGCCGGTGTTTCCGTCGCCGTTAAAACCTTACGGCCGGAAACAGCAATCATCGCCGTCGAAGCGGAAAATGTGGCCAGCTTTTCCGCTGCGCTCGAAACTGGCAAACCGACGAAAATCGCGCTGCACCCGACGCTGGCCGACGGTCTCGCCATTCCGCAGGTCGGCACAAATGGATTCGAAATCGCACAATCGCGTGTCGATAAAACCGTCATCGTGACCGAGGAACAAATCGCGATCTCGATCTTGCGAATGGTCGAACTGGAAAAAGGCGTCGTCGAAGGCGCGGCTGCCACTCCGCTCGCGGCATGTCTTTCCGGAAAACTAAAAGAATTCGCAGGTACGCGCGTTGTTCTTTTGCTTTCCGGCGGAAATATCGATCAAAATGTTTTGAGTCGCGTGATCGAGCGTGGCCTTGTTGCCGATGGACGCCTTTGCCGTTTCACCGCCATCATCAGCGATCGTCCCGGTGGTCCCGCCGATCTCGCCACACGCATCGCCTCCATGGCGCGAGCATAAAACAAGTCGTGCACGATCGCGCGTTTGGAAGTTCGGATGTTTCCGCCGTGCACGTTCGTTGCACGGTCGAGACACGAAATCATCAGCATCTCGCCGAGTTGCGCGCCGAACTGAAAAGCCGCGAAGTCGAAACGTACGATACCAAATAGGCGGTAGCCGCCCCGCTCTGCCGGGGCGCGGTTGCTTCGCAAGATCACGGCGACAGAGCGCCGTGGCTACAAACTTGAAGCGCAGGTCACGTTCCGTAGTCTCTTCCCGATGCAAACGGGCGAAATAATTTCTAACTTCGATTCCTTCGCGCGCCGCCACATCGGCCCGAATGACGACGAAATGCGCGAGATGTTGCGCGACGCCGGGTTCGAAAATCTCGAGGCGCTAGTCGATGCGACGGTTCCGAAGAACATCCGCTTAGATCGACAGTTGCTTTTGCCTCAAGCCAAGTCGGAGACCGAAGCACTGGCCGAGCTGCGCGCGCTCGCCACAAAAAACAAAGTCGCGCGCTCGTTTATCGGCGCTGGTTATCACGATTGCATCACCCCGCCGGTCATTCAGCGCAATATTCTCGAAAATCCTGGCTGGTACACCGCCTACACACCCTACCAGGCCGAGCTCGCGCAAGGCCGGCTCGAAGCGCTGCTCAATTTCCAGACCATGATTGTCGATCTTACGAAGCTCGATATCGCGAACGCGTCGCTGCTCGATGAAGCAACGGCTGCGGCCGAAGCGATGGCGCTTTGTCGCGCCGTCGCTTCCGATCGAAGAACTTTTTTCGTCGCCGACAATTGCCATCCGCAAACCATCGAAGTCGTGCGCACGCGCGCAAAACCGCTCGGCATCGAAGTTAAGATCGGCAATTACACGCGCTGCAAATTCGACGACACTGTCTTCGGCGCGCTGGTGCAATATCCAGCAACTGACGGCGCAATTTGCGATTATGCCGAATTTGTCGGGCAAGCGCACGACGCCGGCGCGCTCGTCGTCGTTGCGGCGGACATTCTTGCGCTCACTTTGTTGAAACCGCCGGGCGAGTTTGACGCCGACGTTGCAGTTGGCAGCACGCAACGGTTCGGTGTTCCGCTCGGCTTTGGCGGACCGCACGCCGCCTATTTCGCAACCCGCGATCAATACAAACGACACATGCCCGGTCGTCTTGTCGGCGTTTCACACGACGTCGAAGGCCGACCCGCCTATCGCCTCGCCTTGCAAACACGCGAACAACACATCCGTCGCGATAAAGCCACGAGCAACATTTGCACGGCGCAGGTTCTTCTCGCCGTCATTGCGTCGATGTACGCGGCATATCACGGCCCGCGCGGGTTGCGAGCGATCGCGGAGCGAATCGATCGGCTAACGAGCAAACTCGCTTTCGGTCTGAAAAACCTCGGCTTCAAGATCGCGCACGAAAATTTCTTCGACACGGTTCGCGTTGAGGTCGAATCAAGCGCCACGATTTTGGAACATGCGCAAAAAGCGGGCTGCAATTTGCGCGAGCTCGGGCCGCGCGCGATTGGCGTTTCATTCGACGAAACGACTTCGGAAAGCGACATCGAATTGCTCATGTCGATCTTTCGCGGAACGCATGTCCGCGATTTTGCCGATGACAAACTTGATGCGTCCGCTTTCCGTGTTCCGAAATCCGCGCTCCGCGATTCGGAATTCCTCACCCACCCGGTTTTCAACACGCATCACACCGAAACCGAAATGCTGCGTTACTTGAAGAAACTCGAGTCGCGTGATCTTTCCCTCACCACGTCGATGATTCCGCTCGGCTCGTGCACGATGAAGTTGAATGCTACTGCAGAAATGTTCCCGATCTCGTGGCCGGAGTTTGCGAAACTGCATCCGTTTGCGCCGGTCGATCAAACGACCGGGTACATCGACATGTGCAAACAGCTAGAGGAATGGTTAACGGAAATCACCGGGTTTGCCGCGGTTTCGTTGCAACCCAATGCCGGCTCGCAAGGCGAATACGCTGGTTTGCTCGCGATCCGCGAGTTTCATACCTCGCGTGGCCAGGCGCATCGCAACGTTTGTTTAATTCCAACTTCCGCGCACGGGACAAATCCAGCGAGCGCGGTCATGGCCGGATTCAAAGTGGTTGCGGTGGCGTGTCTCAAAGATGGAGATGTCGATCTTGCCGACTTGCGCGCGAAAGCGGACGAGCACGCGCGCGACCTAGCCGCGCTCATGGTGACGTATCCGAGCACACATGGCGTTTTTGAAACGACTATCCGCGAGATTTGCGAGATCGTGCACACGCACGGTGGCCAGGTTTACATGGACGGCGCGAACATGAACGCGCAGGTCGGCCTTTGCCGACCGGGCGATTTTGGCGCCGATGTTTGCCATTTAAATTTGCACAAGACGTTTTGCATTCCGCATGGAGGTGGCGGTCCGGGCGTCGGACCAATCGGTGTTGCGAAACACCTCGCGCCGTTTTTGCCGGCGCAAGCTTCCCTGAATGAGGATGTCGATCTTAACAAACGCGTGGGTCCTGTCGCCGCCGCGCCTTACGGCAGCGCGAGCATTCTGACGATTTCCTGGATGTACATTCGGATGATGGGCGCTGCTGGATTGAAACGCGCCAGTGAAGTCGCGATCCTGAATGCGAATTACATCGCGAAACGACTCGATCCGTGTTTCCCGGTCCTGTTCAAAGGTAGACGCGGACTTGTCGCGCATGAATGCATTGTCGATCTTCGCCAATGGAAGAGCGCTGGCGTCGAAGTGGAAGACGTGGCGAAGCGTTTGATGGATTACGGGTTTCACGCGCCGACTGTTTCGTTCCCGGTCGCCGGCACGATGATGATCGAGCCAACGGAGAGCGAATCGAAAGATGAACTGGATCGGTTTTGCGACGCGATGATTTCAATCCACGCCGAGATCGAAGCGATCGCGAACGGCAGGATCGACAAGAAAAATAATCCGATCAAGAACGCGCCGCACACGACGCGACAAATCGCAGCGGATAAATGGGACCACCCGTACTCGCGTGAAGAAGCGGCCTTTCCCGCGCCGTGGACACGCGAACACAAATTCTGGCCGGCCGTTGCCAGGATCGACAATGTTTACGGCGATCGGAATTTGTTCTGCTCGTGTCCGCCGATGGAGCAGTTATCCGAGTAGCGCCCCGGACCGATGCGCGAGGTTATCCTTCGGGCGCGAGCTCGGGAGAGGCACTGACAACACGCGTCGGCACCAGTCGTAAAGCGGTGCCTTGCGTTTCTTCCGCTGCGGGTGCGCCGGCTTCGTGGTATTCGGCGTCCTGATTAACCTGCCAGAGATCGTAGAGTTGAGTGTCGGCCAAAATATTTTCGACGCACAACATGGCGGTCATCATGGCGTGGTCCTGGTTGTTGTATTTGTGCATGCCGTTGCGGCCGACGAGGTGCAAATTTGGATAACTGTCTTCCAGTTCCTGCCGAATCGTCGCGACATGTCGTGCGTAATCGTCATCGTAAACCGGATACGCTTTTTTCTGGCGAACGACGGTTCCATCGACAACGTCGCCTTCTTTGGCCAGGCCGATTTTCATCAACTCACGTTTGCCAAGATCGATTAAGTCTTCGTCCTTCGAGTCCCAAACGCCGTCATGCTCGAAACAGAAATACTCTAGGCCGTAACAGGCCTTTGCAGGATCGGGCACCATCTCAGGTGACCAGGAGCGGAAGTTTTGAATGCGGCCGACTTTGACGCTCGGATCGTGAATATAAATCCAATTGTCGTCGAACATGTTTCGCTCTTTCAGAATGAGCATGACGGTGAGGAAATCGCGATAATTGAGACTTTCCGCCGCGCGCAAAGTGCGCTCGGAAACCTGCGGCGAAAGCCCGCGAACCAGCTCGCGCATGGGCGCGGAGGAAATGACGTGATCCGCAGTGAGACTTTGCAAATTACCTTGCCGATCCTTGAACTGGAGGTTCCATGCCGATCTTAGCTCATCGTAAGCACAACCGGTGACTTTGCAGCCCATTTCAATGCGGCCACCCCGGGTTTTCACCTTCTCGGCGCATGCTTCCCACATCATGCCGGGGCCCCGGCGGGGATAACGGAATGAGTTGATCAGTGTCTTTATTACTCTAGTGCGGTCACCATTGTAGCGCTGCGGCAAAAGTGCGTTCTTGATCGCGCTGCCCAGGGAAAGACCTTTGATGCGTTGCGCTGCCCAGTCGGCGGAAATTTCCTTGCAGCTCATCCCCCAGACTTTTTCGGTGTAGCTTTTAAAGAAAATATTAAAGAGACGCCGTCCGAATTGGTTGGTCACCCAATCCTCGAAATTGCGGGGATCGCGCACGGGCAAAAGCCGCGCTTTGAGCCAGGAAAGGAGGCAAAGGGTCGATTGGATAACGCCAAGCTTGATGAGCGCTTCGAATGGTTTCAGCGGGTAGGCGAAAAATTTGCCGCTATAAAATATGCGCGACGATCGCGGCCGCTGCAGCATGTCGTTGGGTAAAATTTCCGTCCACAGATCTTCGACCGCTTTCGATTTAGAAAAAAAGCGATGACCACCGATGTCGAAGTGAAATCCTTTGTAAGTGGCGGTGCGCGAAATGCCGCCAACGTAAGCCGAGTCGGCCTCAAGGACGGTAACATCGACATCGTTCTTCGAAAGCAAATACGCGGCGGTCAGTCCGGCTGGTCCGGCTCCGATGATAGCGACAGTTGTTCTCATTATTTCTAGGCCACCCAATTACCTCGAGTAAAATTCCAGACGTACCATCCCTGGACGCTTAACCCGGCAGCGCTGACCAGTCCCACTGCCATGCCGAACGCTCGTAACAGAATCGGCGGACAACGAAATTGATGCAGAAAATGCAAAAACGCCAGCACGATCAGCGCGTGGACGCAAAATTCGTAGCGAAGCATGCTTTCCATCTCGACGCCGGCCACCCCGCTTACGGAAATGTAATAGATCACGACGGCACAGAAATAGAATCCGGCGCGGGTCGCCCATTCGGTGCGCCGGCGAATTGCCGGGAGCAGTTCGCAAACCGCGATCACGACTAAAAGCAATGCGCCCAACGTCATCGACAGCTGGCTTGCCTCCTTGGGATTATTTAAGGCCGGAGCAATCCAGCGATAACTCGACGGCTTAAACACTGCGAGGTAATCGGGGACGATGCCCCAGCCGGCCGATTGCGTAAGCATATAAATATTCCAATGACCCCAGCGCAGCTGGCAGAAAATGAAGAAGAAGACGGCACCCAATGTGGCGACGAACACCAAACTCAGGGCCGCCCCGTAATGACGAAGCCATGACCGCGGCTCGCGCAAGCCACGCCATCCTCCTGCGAAGAGGGAGCACACCACAGGAAAAGCGGCACACGGGATCCCAACAATTCGGGTCGCGGACATGACCATGCCATGGAGCGCCGCCCACACTTTCGCGGCGCAAGCGTCCGCGCTGCTCCAATAAATGAAGCCGATTAGGGCCATGAGAAAAAGCGACTCGGAATAGCCGGCAATAAGAAAGAAGGCAGCCGGATGAGCAATAATAAATAAGGCGCCAAAAAATTGGAGCGCAGGCGAGAGATTCCAGCGGTCACAAAAGAGAAAGAAATAACTCCAGAAACCCCACGCCGCTGCTTGAGCGGTAATTAACAGCGCGTTCTGAGTGCCGAAGTGCAGGCCGTAACGCAGCGCAGCGGCGATCGCGGGATAAGCTGGGAAAAAAGCCACATTGGATACCTCCATCACTTTGTGACTGATGGGCGGCACCGGCGTTTGATAGCCCGCTCGACGATGTTTTCGAACCAATAACTATCGTGCTGAATGAGAGTAGAGTAACGGTAAGAAAGCGGCCCTTCCGGAGCGAGAAGGCCAATCGCCACCGCGATTTGCGCGAGAGTGAGCAATAATCCCGCAAGCACGGGCTTAAGGGACGATGAGGGGCGAGTCATGGCGTCACAAGTCGGAAGCGCCGAAGAGATACGAAAGCTTAGGAGATTGCAAGAACTTGTCGGTCTCTCCGGGCATGCAGTCTCAAATCGCATTTATTCCAAGGCGTCCCCAGCTCGTTTCGGTGGCAGAGTTTGACGACAAGCCGATCTGTTTATTCGCGGGAATTGAAATCATTATCGGCGCGGCCTATCTGAGGTGCCGCAGCTTCAAATTAACGCGCTTCTATTGTTCACGAGTCTGCCCGAAGCGATGTTGGGTTGAACCAGGAATGCCCTGACGAACCAGGGAACCGCATTTTTCGGATGATCTCGCGACATCCGATGACCAATTCACAGTAGTCTGGCCGGCAGTTTTACGGTAATCGCTCGGATTGCCGCCGGTGCCCCGCAGCGATGGATGTTTCGCAGAAAGCTATGCTTTCCTAAAGATCGAAAGCCCGGCGGCTACGAGACGAATGCATAACCTGTTGCAACCTCAGATTCTTATACTGGAATTAGCGAGCAAATATGGGTTTCGAGATGATTCCCTTTGCTAGACCAAACGCTTTATAGGTGTGGTCGTTATAATACCCGGTAGTCCCTATACGCGACCAGAGCCGTACATAAATGGTGCGTCCAACGAGTTTGAAACGACATTAAGAATTCCTGTGGCGCTTGTAGCCGATTGCGCGTCGGGGTTCGTAACTGTAATTGTCCGCAGGCTGAGCGTAGCGTTCGATGCTACGGAAAGGTCGAGCGTAACCCGAGTACGGCCTACGCTGGCCGCTATCCGTTTGGCAAAGCCCGTTCCTGGATCAAAAGCCCGAACCATTCGATGACGCGCCTGTGACGACCACGTTTTGATTGTTTGCGACGTTGCCACCGGACAGTCGCCGCGGCGAGTAATGCGGAAGACAAAAGCGCGGCAGAATCAAGCCGCCAGTTTGACGGCGTCTTTGTGTCCGAGAATGCGAACCGTCTGCTGGAGTTGCTCGATCTTGAGCGGCTTCTTTAATACCGTGATCGGACCCTTGGCCAGAATCCGATCAAGCATCTCGCTGTCCGGATAGCCAGTGATGACGACAATCGGACAATTCGGCTGCTCCTCCCGCGCGCTGTCATAAACATCATCGGCCGGACCGTCCGGTAATTTTAGGTCGAGAAAAATAAGATCGAACTTCTGTTTGTCGAGCGCGGCGAGCGCTTCCTTCACCGTCCCAACGACAACGCGACTAAAGCCGATTTTCTTCAAAAACAGCTTGAAAAGATTTTGCAGACTCTCGTCATCGTCCACCACGAGCACAGTGGGTTGACCGGACTTGTCCTCCTTTAGGATGTCCTTATCGAGCGAAGATTTTTTGATGCGCCAACGGCCTCCGATTTGTATGGCTGGCAATTGGCCACGTTGAACAAGATAATAAACGGTCGGCAATGGAATCCGGAGGTATTTGGCCGTTTCCTTGACCGTGAGGAGGTTATGCATGGAAAAAA
>CATPAW010000078.1 GCA_955652255.1 uncultured Chthoniobacterales bacterium
ACCAAAGCCAGGGCGCTTCGTGGGACGCAGAGTAGTGCACGAATTTTCTGCTTGGGCTTGAGGCGGTAACGTAGAGCAGTTCCATCGCTTCTACGATGGGAGGGTATTCATCGTCGTCGGCCACGACGAACAGCTCGGGCAGTTGCGACGCCTGCCGCAGGAAGTCGAGACTTTCCGTCTCGCCAGAAAGCAAGACCAGCGATTTCACCTCGGCGGGATGGCGGCGCGCCGTTTCGACGGAATCTTCAACGCCGAGTACCCCTGCTCCTCCGATGCCAACAACATCCCGGTTCACACCAGGCTGCAAAACCAAAAACTCAAATGCAGCGTCAAGTTCACCGGGCCACCGCTGCTTTCTTGTTTTAGTCGGATCGGTATCGACCGTTAACGCATTGATTCCAGCGGCAACAAGCTGATGCCCGATATCGTCCCACGATTTCCGCGTGCGGTTGCTTTGGTGGAACAACAACACACCGGGGCCTGGTTTCGCTGCGGCGAAGTACGTTCCTTTTAAGATCGTGCCATCTGGCGCCTTGAGGTCGACAACGCGCGGAGCTGGAAGCTGTTGCGCCTCAGGCGGGCTCGCTGGCGCGGCGTTTTTCGTGCCGCGTACCAAAGCAGGCGCGATAAAGATGAGTACTGCCAACAGCGAAAAGGTTCTTATGTGTTTCATTGAAGTGACTCTCCTCAATTTGAAAAAAGCGAATTACATTCATAAATCGGGCCCGCTAGTTCACTCATAACGCAGTGCAACCATCGGATCCACTTTCATGGCGCGACGCGCGGGGAGATAGCACGCAAACAGAGCTACACCGATGAAAATGAAAGCGACACCGGCAAAGGTCAGCGAATCTGTCGGCCTGACGCCGTAGAGCAGACTTGCCATCAAATGCGAAACGATCAGAGCGCAAACAAGCCCAACTGCCGCGCCGGCAATGGCAAGGCCCAAGCCTTGACGCAGAACAATGCTCAGAATGTTCGACCTTGACGCCCCAAGGGCGAGGCGGATCCCGATCTCCTGCGTTCGTTCGCTTACCAAATACGAAATCACTCCATAAATCCCAAGCCCCGCGAGCAGCAACGCCGTCAGCGCGAAGAGACCGACCATTTCCATCGAGAATCGTCTCTGAGCCAGAGACGCGGAAACTGTTTCATTGAGCGTCTGCCCACCGGAGACGGGAAGCGCTGGATCGAGAGACTGCACCTGCTTACGCACTTCATCCGCAATCGCCGCGGTGCGGAAATGTCCGCGCAAAAGGATCGCGAGACGCTTTGCCCCGGTCTGGTATAAGTCCAAATAGACTTGCGGCACCTCATCTTGGGCAAGCGATTGTGTCCTTGCGTTCGCAATGACGCCGACAACGGTGATCCACGGCGCGCCCGCTTTCACTGACTTGAAGCGTTTGCCCAACGGATCTTCGTTAGGCCAATAAGTCTGCGCCATTGCTTGATTGATGATGGCGACCTGCGGAGTGTTATCGTTGTCCGATTCGTTAAACAAACGGCCGCGCAGCAGCGGGATCCCAAGCAAATGAAAATAGTTTGGCGAAACGCTGGACCGTTCGACCACGCTGGAATGTTCGCTCTGAACATCGCGTCCCTCGACCGTTAGGAGAAACTGGCCTTCGGAAATTAGTTTTAGGTCGCGCAGACTTTCGTCTAACGGAATAGACGCCGTGTCTCCGATCGCTACCCCTTCGACACCGGACAACATTCCGCATCGGCGAATCAGTTCCCGTATGAATGGCGCCTCCTGAGAAGCCGTTGCGTATTTGTCGATGCTCGGATCATTTGGCTCCGGCAATCTTGTGCGAATGGTGATCACACTTTGCGGGCTGAATCCTAACTGCACGTTCAGCAAATCCCAGAAACTGCGCAGCAGGAGGCCGGCAGCGATCATCAACACCAAGGACAACGCAAATTCAGTGATCACCAGGCCGCGCCGCGTTCGGGCACGTTCGCCCGAGCCGGTTGAGACGCGCCCTTCCTGTTTGAGCGCATGATTCAAATCCAATCGGCCGGCTTGCAACGCTGGAGCCAGGCCGAAAAGCACGCCGGAAACGACCGAAGCCATGAGAGCGAAAAGTAAAACGCTCCAGCTGATCGATATTTCATTAAGTCGCGGAAGATTATTTGGAACTAATTGCAGTAGAAAATCTTTCAACGAGAACAGAATCGCCAAACCGGCAATTCCGCCGAAAAGAGAAAGCAGCAAGCTCTCGGTCAACAATTGGCGCGTCAGTCGCGCTTGCGCCGCCCCGAGCGCACGCCGAATCGCCATTTCGCGTCCTCGCGTGCTGGCCCGGGCCAGCAGGAGATTCGCAACATTCACGCAGCCAATCAAAAGAACCAATCCGACCGCGCCGAGCAACAGCACGAGCGACTGACGAACATTGCCAACCACTCTCTCTTTTAGCGGCAGCAGTTGAACCGCCCACGCGTTCTGCATCGGATAATCGGCGGCGAATTGTTTCTGCAACGATGCGATGAGCGCATCCACTCGGCTCTGCGCTGACGCAAGCGTCAGTCCAGGTTTGAGCCGGGCGATTGCGGTCGGGAGATACCGGCCGCTTCGCCGCGGGTGATCAGGCATGGGTGCGCCGTAAAAGCTTGTGGCCGCCCAGACCTCGATATTCCTTTCTTCCGCGGTTCTCCCCGGCGCGTCAAAGCCCGCCGGCATGACGCCGACGATCCGATACAAGTCGGTGTCCATCCGCACGCTCTTGCTCAGAATATTCGGATCGCTTCCGAACGCGCGCTTCCAGAGCCCATCACTGATCACAACTTCAGGAATTATCCCAGGTGAGTGATCCTTCGGATCGAAACCGCGTCCCAATTGCGGTTGCACGGCCAACAGCGCAAAGTAATTCGGCGCGACAATAAGCAACCGCACCCGAGCCGGTTGCGATGAGCCGGTGAGATTATTCTCGTCGAACCAGGTCGGCGAAACGTATTCGAAAATTCCGGAACGCTGAAGATCCTGCCATTCGGGCTCGGATAGTCCTACGTCCTGCGCACCGGCGCCGGGAAAATTGTCCTGAATGCTTACGAGTTGCTCCGCTTGCGGGTAGGGCAACGGCTCCAACAGCGTCGCATCTACGACGCTAAAAATCGCGGTGGTCGATCCAATGCCAAGGGCAATCGTGAGGATGGCGACGGCGGCGAAGCCGGGAGATTTCCTAAGCATCCGCAAACTGAAGCGGAGGTCTTGGAAGAGAACGTCAATAAAATTGCCGGCGATCGCGTCGCGACATTCCTCTTTGAATCGCGCTTCTCCTCCGAACTCGATCCGCGCGCGGCGTTCTGCTTCGGCCCGTCCTAATCCGAAACGTTCAAGATCATCAGCGCGCAGCTGGATGTGTGACTCAAGCTCGTCGTCCAAATCGCGCTCTATTCGAGTGCGATGAAAGAACCGCTCCGCTAGCGATTTAAAATACGCGATCATTCCCTGTCACTGGTCACTCATCACTTGTCACCGTTTAGGTTTCCTGCGGTTGCGCGGCGAGGGCAGAGGCAATGGCCGCGACCAGCCGGTTCCATCCGTCGGTTTCCTCCCGGAGACGCTTGCGCCCCTTCGACGTGAGCTCGTAAAACTTGGCCCGACGATTGTTCTCTGATTTATCCCAGCTCGTCTTCAAAAGTCCTTGTCGCACCAAACGGAACAACGCCGGGTAAAGCGCTCCCTGCTGGATGAGCAACGCGCGCCCGGAAATTTGCCCGATCCGCAAGAGAACTCCGTAGCCATGAAGCGGACCGATGGAAACTGCTTTGAGAATGAGAAGATCAAGTGTGCCCGGAAGAAGTTCGGCTTCGTAATCCATCAGTTCTCCTAAGTTAATTAGGAGATTAGCACGGTCTCTCCTAAGCCGTCAAGGAGAACGAGCGAGGAGCGAGGAGCAAGGAGTCAGCAGATCGGAGATTGAAGTTAGGACCGGCAATCGCCTCAGTCCGCCGCGCTCTAGCCCCGGACTCCCGGCTCCTGGCTCCCCTTCTCCCGTTTTAGCCTTCAGCGTCTCAGCTTTTCCGCATTTCAGCTTTTCGGGGCGAAGGCCTCTTTATTCACCACGTACGGCATCTTGGCCGGATCGCCGCCATAGTTCCCTTCCAACACGTCGATCACTGCCTGGGCCGTGCGACCAGCCATGCCTTTGTCGGGATCGACCGAAAGTCGCGTGATCTGTGCGCCGCTGGCGAAGTGATGAAACAGCCGACAGCGGTCGGCGATTTCGGGATCGAGCAGAGGCGAATCCGGCGGGAGCGGCTCTTTCTCAAAGACGTCGAGCGCCGCACCCGCGATAACTTTCTCTTTTAACGCTTTGGCGAGCGCCTTTTCGTCCACGACCGGTCCGCGCGAGCTATTCACCAGGTATGCCGTCGGCCTCATCAGCTTGAGCGTTTTGTCGTTGATGAGGTGATACGTCGGCTTGTCGGTTTCGCCTTCGCGCAACAGTGGCACGTGAATGCT
>CATPAW010000079.1 GCA_955652255.1 uncultured Chthoniobacterales bacterium
CATTACAAGAGCGCGCCTGAAAACTTGCCTGAGATCGCCAAGCAACTTGGCGTCGCCCACATCCTGGAAGGAAGCGTGCAGAAGAGCGGCGACGCCGTCCGCGTGAACGTGCAGCTGATTAAAGCAGCCAATGATTCCCATCTTTGGGCCGACACCTTTGATCGTAAATTGACCGACATCTTTTCCGTCGAGAGTGAGGTGGCCAAAGCCATCGCGGATCAACTGCGGACGAAACTCACGGGCCGGGAACAGGAAGAGATTGCCGCCAAGCCAACGGATAACGCTGGGGCCTACGATGCCTATCTCCGTGGCCTGGCTTATATGCTAAAGCCTGCGACCACACCTGGCACTACGATCGGCGCACAGAAGTATCTCAGGGAAGCGGTGCGCCTCGATCCGAAGTTCGCCCTTGGTTGGGCGCTGCTCTCATACGTTGATGCGCTCAGCTATCTCGAGCATCCTGGACAACCAACGGTCGCCCTCCGAGAGGAGGCGCATCAAGCAGCCGAAACGGCGGTTACTCTTCAGCCGAATCTCGGCGAAGCGCTGCATGCCAAGGGATACTACTACTACGCTTGTCTAAAGGATTACGACACCGCAGTGCATTACTTTGATCAAGCACGTCAGTTCCTGCCAAATAGCAGCCGGATTCCTGAATCGCTGGCTTACGTTGCCCGTAGGAAAGGCCAGTGGGACCGCAGTGATTCATACTTCAACGAGGCGGAGCGGCTCGACCCGCGCAACGTTTCCCTACTCACCCAACACGCGCTTTTGTATATCGAACTTCGGCGTTTTCCCAAAGCGCTGCGAAAGCTTGATCAGGTTCTCGATATCGCACCGGACGACGTCGACACCCTAGCGTTAAAGGCGGCTATCGCGCAAGCCGAGGGCGACCTTCCGCGGGCCGATGCGATCCTCGCCCCGCTTCGCCCAGTTGCCGAGCAGTCAGTCACGCTTGAAACGCAGATTTACCAAGCGATCCTGGAGCGCCGCCCTGCACAAATTATCGGCCGCCTGAAGGAAATATTGGCCAAGGCTGATCCGGTATTGGGTTACATCAATGGCGAACTGCGCTTTTGGTTAGGGTGGGCTCAAGAAGTCGGTGGCGATCAAGCCGGCGCCCAAGAAAGCTGGCGGCAAGCGCGCAGCGAACTAGAATCCTTTCTCAACGAACAGCCAGATAATTTCATTCTCATTGGAGATCTCGCGCTCACGAATATCGGCCTCGGTAACCAATCCGCCGCGTTCGCTCTGCTTGAACGGGCCGCACGCGCGATCACGATCGAGAAAGACGCGATAGATGGCCCGATTCCGATCGAATTCCTCGCCAGAGTGGCGGCAAGCACGGGAGATCGGGAACGTGCTATTGTTGCGTTACAGAAACTAATCTCGATGCCGTACGATGGCGCACTGGCTGCAGGCGTGCCGCTCACTCCTGCGCTCCTCCGGCTTGATCCAATGTTCGACCCGCTCCGAAGTGATCCGCGTTTCGAAAGGCTCGCCGCTTCCCAGGCACGAGTCAATGCGAAGTGATGATTCTTCCATTGGAAAGGCGGAAGCTACTGCCAGAGTGTCCCGTCGTCCGCAGGATAATTTTATTCCGACAAGATCGAAAAAGTTCGCGTTTTTGCAAACGCCAAAAGGCCTCTCAACTCGTGGGTTCGATCATCTGCTTCGTCTGATGTTCAAAGCGGCGGTACAAATACTCCTTCAGCAAAGCGCGACGGAAAGCATCAGGGCTCGCGAATCCTAAGTTGCGCGCGTAGCTATTTACATCACCGGGCACTGGTCGGCGCAGAAGTTCTTCAAAATACCAACGTAGCAGTTGGTTTTCCGTCAAGTCCGCGTCTTCCAGACATGGATTTTTCAACCCGAGCGACTCGAGCAAGCGGTCTTTCGCCACGGCCCGTGCGACCAACCGCGGATAATCGCCGGAGAGGCGAAGTTGTTCTGGCAAGCAGCTAAGCGATGCAAATTGCACGCGTTGGCGAACCCACCTCACGCGCGCCTCATCCATCATTAGTGCGTCGAACTGATGATCGTTCAAATCGTTGTCGTTCATCCACCGTTCGACCTCTGCAGCGTCGACCAGGCCGCGCTCTCGGCGAAAGACAATTTCCGTTTTTCTCCTTCGCTCGTTGCTGACGGTCATTCCCAACCGCTCCGCCTCCTGAATGGCGAAGAACCGTTCTAGCGCCATCAGGGTGTGCTGCCCGTAATGATCCCCTTCCAATCTGAGCTCATCCAAGAGCGGCTCCAGGGCAACTACAATGGGCTCGGCATTTGAATCGAATCGAAGGTCGCCGGATTGCCGCCAAGCAGACTCCCACATTGAGGTGTGCTCGAATGTGTAGGAAACGGTCTTTGGCTCCAAGCCTTCCCCTAGCCGCCGACGCATTAGTCGCAGCATAGTTAGTGCGTCTTCCCGTTTCTGGTTTACTAGGCCCTCTGGCAACCAATGCCGAAAGCGCGTCAAGTCGGCTTCCGGCAGTCCATGTTCAGAGGCGCATCGAAGAAGTCCTGGATAATTCCGATCGGGATAAAACAACTCCTTACCGGTCTTTTCGAGTGCGGCCCGGACCTCTGTTGAAATCACGCCGAGTAGCTCCGCCTTCCGCAGAGTCTGCCGGATGTTAACCATTGCTTCGGATCCAGCTAGAAATCCGGCCTCCGCAGGGCCATGAGCGATCGCAACTTCATCGTCATCCTCCAGCACTCCATCGCGATAGAACTCGAAAATGGTCCCTATACCCTCCATCCCGAAGGCAGCCAGTTCAGCCGCACGAAGCGCCCCTATGCTGGCGCTGCCGAATACATGGATTCCACGACTCATCGCCCATAGGATTTCTTTGTGGCGGACGGTGGGTACGGATTGAAAATACCCATCAACAATTCCGATCGCTTGGGGACGTTGAAGAGTCACCCGATAGACATCGCCTTCAGCGGCAGGCGGCAAATAAACTGCATCTAGTTCGCCAGCAGCTTCTGTGGGAGAAATGGTGGGCCCCGTGAAGACGTAAACGCTCACGCCTTTCCTTCAATTACGGCCCGCCCCCGCCGGCCCGGAAGATACCCTGGTCCAAGGATTGACTCGAGGCCGGGCACAATTACGCGAACAACCGGCAGTCCGAATTCTGGCTTTGTAAGGTCGACCACCACGACTCGTCGGATGCCAACCTTTCTGATGCATTCCAGTTCCCGCTCGACATCGTCCTCAAAAATGTCGCCATCCCAAGTAGGAACATCACTAAAACGTCGGGTCGGAGCTGAAGCCGAGACGCGATTCCGAACCGCTCTTAGCACATCTGGATTCAGCAATTGTTCATACGCCTCGGCACGAAAGTCGTCGCGCAATCCCGATATCACAGTCAGCCGAGCTTGTGCCGCCTCCGTGAGAGCTCTTAGCAGCGCGATCTCGCGGGCCGGGTGGCAACCATAACCCGCCGCGACCGCACAGTGCCACATCGTATCATCGTCCCGCGGGACGATCAAGCAGGCAAACGCCGCAACCTTAATGTCGCTAGTAATGTCCCATACAGCAACGGACAGACCGGCCTGCTCAAGTTTCCGAAGTAACTCCTGACAGAGAACGTCGTCGACGCTCGCTAACTCAAGGCGGTTCTTGTCGATCCTTTTTTCATCACGGCATTTCCACAACGTGGTAGCGTCGCGCTCAATGACCTCGCATACACCGTGACTGACGGCTTCGATTCTGGCGTTGCCTGAAGCCAAACCATTGGACGTGGCCGTGAAACATCCATGGCCATCTGGCAACGGCGTAGTATAGTTCGTGTGGACCATCTCGTAGGGCACGAGCACGTCTTCTCCGTTCAAGAGATCACGTCCTTCGCACCACAAGAGGCGTAGATTTGGGTGAAAATGCGAACCAGAAGCCCGCGCCAATTCGTCAACCTCGATTACGTTGTGTTGGTACCGAACTTCCTCGTACGTGGCTAAACGCAATGGCAGGGTTATCGTCTCAGCGTGATATAATTCGGTAGCCTCCATCACGCCCGAGGCGCGAGCGCTTGCGAGATCGATTCCTTTCCCTTGAGAAACCGCCACAGATCGCGAATTGGGCCGACAGACCATCACTACTGGAACGCCTACTGCGTCCAAGCCGGTCACGTTGGCTATGCGCGTAATCCCCATCACCGGCGCCAACCGCAACGCGTGACTAAGTGTGTAGTCGAGGCTTTGTGATCGGTGGCTCCCGTGTCGCAGGACCTTGGGTGTTATTTCAGCAGAGTCCGATGTTCCGACAGAGCAAGCGTATCGGAGCGCACCCGGCATTTGTCACTATTCCGGGTACACCTACCGCGTTCCGCTATGGACGCCGGGATCGACATGGACGCCATAGCCCATGGCGGGAATCGCGTTCTCAATGTCGCTTGCCAATTTGATCTCATTGTCCTCGATAATCTTTACTACCTGTTCTGTTTGCTCCGGGCTCAGCTTCTTTGGCGCCTCGTCCTTACTGAGCAAATACAATACTCCATCTGGTCCCCTAACTAGCGTTTTCGCGGGTTCTCGTCTTTCAGGCATGGTTCTAGTTCCTTTCTGGTTGGATAGATTGGGTCAACGTTTTTTTACCATGTGTCGTACAACATGTCCAATCGTTTTCTTCGAACTCATTAGAACCCACGTCATCACGACTTAGGACTAACGCCTGCGCCCTGGTTCTGTCCAAGCATACCTCGAGATGGCGCAACACCTTTACTGGAGATATCGCGACTACGATCGCGCGCGGCCCGTACTGAAAGAAGCCTCAAGCCTGACAACGATGCAGATCAGCCGACGCGAAAGCGAACGTCGCGAATTACTTTTGCGCCGAAACGCCGTTTCAACTTTCGCAAGATGTCGATCTTCGAGACCTGCTCGAGTTCGTAATGCAAGGCCGGCTGGAGCACACGGACATAAAGAATGCCTTCTCGCAAGACGACCGGCGACGAATGGGCCGCGATAAAATCGCCGACAATCTTGCTCCAGGCGTCGATGACTTCCGTTTCGTGCAGACGTTCCTTCAGGCCGAGCCGTTGCATCACCTTTGGAAGCAACTCGGCAGTCGCCTGCCAGCGGTCCGGACGAGATTTGTTTTCCGGAAGACCGCGCCATTCGGCAATTGTAGAGGCTCGAAGTGCGGCGTTCATTTTAACTCTAGCGGCGCTCTGTGAGCGTCGCACCATTGTGGGTAATTTCCGTCAAACGGCGGTCATAGACCGCCGCTACAAAGAATGATCTTAGTACTTCCGCCGCATGTTGCTGGGAAGAATATTCAATTCAGTGCGATATTTGGCGACTGTGCGGCGTGCGATCGGGATTCCGCGCTGACTCAAAATCTCGACAATCTCCTTGTCGCTCAACGGCGAATTGCCGTCTTCGCTTTTCACTAGGTCGAGGATCGCTTCTTTAACGCTGGTATTGCTCATCGATTCGCCGGCGGCGGTTTGATAACCTGACGTGAAAAAGTATTTCATCTCGAAGAGACCCTGCGGCGTGGAGATGTATTTCCCCGAGATCGCGCGGCTGACCGTGGTCTCGTGCACGCCCACCGCATCGGCGATTTGCACCATGGTCATCGGCTTCAAATGGGCCGATCCGTGCTCGAAAAAATCGCGCTGCCGGTTCACGATCTTGTGCGCGATATTGGAAATCGTTTGCTGGCGCTGGTGGATCGACTTGATCAAAAATTTTCCGCTCCGGATTTTATCGCGAATGTAATCTTTGACTTCGTTGCCGTTGCCATCCTGCGCCATGATGTCTTTGTAAGTGTTGCTGATGCGCAAGTGCGGGATTTGTTCGCCGTTAAGGATGACCTGGTAATCTCCATTCACCTTTTCGACGGTCACGTCCGGTAAAACATAATTTTGCGGCGCGGCGGCGAAAATCTGGCCGGGCCGCGGGTCGAGCTGCGCGATATTGTTGGCGCATTTTTGGACTTGCTCGACGCTGATCCCCATTCGCCGCGCAATCTCGGGGAAGCGCCGTTTGCCGAGATCCTGCATGTGCTCGGAAATGATTTTGTACTCGAGGCTGTTTTGTTTTCCCTCGCGCTTTAACTGAATGAGCAAGCATTCGCGCAGATCGCGCGCGCCCACGCCCGGTGGGTAAAAGCTTTGGATGAGGGTGAGTATATTCTCAAAGTCTTCCTGAGGAATGCCGGTGTTGAGCGCCATCTCCTCCGGGGTCGTTTGGAGGAATCCGTTGTCGTCGATGTTGCCAATGGTCAGCTCAGCCGTCTTGCGGTCGTTCGTGCTAAGCACGGTCTGGTTCAACTGCCCCATGAGATGCTGCTGAAGCGTCTCCTGCGTGGCAATGGAATCGAAAAAGAATTGCCGTTTATCGTCCGCTTCTTGGGAACGGCCCGTATAGCTGCCCGACTGCGCCATGTAATCGCGCCACTCCTCATCGAGTTTCGCCAGCTTATCGAATTCTTCTTTGAATTTTTCGTCCGAGGCAGTCTCGGCATCGTTGCGCTCCTCGGAATTCGGCTCGTCCGGAAGCTCTTCCAACACAGGATTCGTTTCCATCTCCTGTTGCACCAAATTGCGCAGTTCGAGCAGCGGGGCTTGCAGAATCAGGAGACTCTGCTGGAGTTGTGGCGCAAGCACCTGCTGCAGAGAAAGATTCTGCGATTGGTGCATGCCTTGGCCGGCCATGTGCGGAGCTTATTGACTTCGCCGAACAGAGGCAAGCAATTTGCGCGCCGTACATGTCGATTTAGCCTCTCTTGCCGAGCCAGCAATGCGCTGCGGAACACGACTTGCTCTTGACTACTACCACTCGACTTTTGGCCGTGAAACGCAGCTCTCTCACCATTCTTTTCCTGATATTGTTCGCCATGCTCTCGAGCATTGCGCAAACACCGGATCCAAAAGACGACCAGGAAAAACTCCTGACTCTCGTCAAAGAAGTGCAGGCGCAGCAATCGCAAATCGTCGCGAACCAAACCAAAATCGATGCGAAACTGGCGGACCTGGCCGAAACCCTGCGCGTTGCGCGAATCTTTTCCAGCCGGAGCCGCTAATGCACAGTATGAGACTGAGACGACAACTTTTCTCCATCTCTATTTTCGCGGCGACGTCGATCTTTGTCGCAAAAGCGCAGTCGCCCACCCCGATCGTTGTACAGGCAGCTTCACCGGCGGCCGTTTCATCGACAGCAGCCCTAGCACCCGTGACCGACTCCGATTCGCTGCCACTCACGATCAACACGCTCCAGGAAATGAAAACGGCTAATGAGGAAATGCTGAAGAAACAGGAAGCCACCTTGCAGCAACTGGACGAGCTTCAGAAGGCCGCGGACGAAGTCAAGATCTTCAGCAAGCGCGGCTGACGGGGCGGCTCACAATCCCGCCATGTCCCATTTCCTGATCGTTTCCTCGATTAAGCGCGCGACTTTATCATTCACTTTGGCGAAATAAGTTTTCGCCTTTGCCAAATCAAACTTCGGATAACCCTGTCCCTCTTTGTAAAGCAAAATACTCGAGGGAAAGGGATAGGCGCTCCATGTATTCGGCGTCGGGATCGCCGTCGCCATATCTGACTTATAGCGCTCTTTCCAAACGAGCGACGGATCAACCGCCATCATGTAGGCAGTTTCATTTTCGCCAGCGTGTCCGCCATCTTCTCCATAGACTTCGAGTGTGACATCGCTGCAAAACGACCACCAGTTCACCACCAAAATCCGCGTCGTTGTTTCGCGGCCGACTTCTTGCGTAAGCCCGCTCAAGATCGAGGTCTGGCCGCCGCCGTGACCGTTGAGCAGGATGATGTTTTTGAATTTGTTTTTCGCCAGGCCGAACAGCACGGCGCGCACGTAGGCGCGATAAACGTCTTCGGGAACAGTAAAGCCGCCGGGATAGGCGTCGAGAATTCCAGTGAATCCGTACGGAATCGCCGGCGCAATCATCGCGTTCACGCGCGGGGCAATTTCCTTCGCCATCGCGACCGGTGCAATGATGTCGGTGCCATTGGCGGTGACACCATGTGCTTCGATCGTTCCGAGTGGAAGCAGCACGATGTCGATCTTTGCCGGGACCCATTCGCGAAATTCCATCCAGTTGATGCGCTCCATTTCGCGCGTGCTCGGGCCGGTTTGCTCCGCTTCATTCATATCGATCTTACGGGAATCAAAGGAAGTCGAATTTCCAATTTGGCTGAGCGGTTTGGAGACCGCCGTTCCAAGAAATCTACTTTCTGCTCTTGGGTTCTATTTTGCGATAGAGCGTGGCCATGCTGATGTCTAACAACCTGGCGGCTTTCTCGCGAGAGCCTTTGCAATGCGACAATGTCGCTTCGATGTAGCCGCGCTCCTGTTGCTGAATGAATTCATCGAGACTTTGTCCAACCGGCATCGCGGCCAGCGCCTGATCGGCTTTTTCGCCTTGCGCCTCGCTCACGATGTGCGGCGGCAAATCGCTCGGCAAAATCAGATTGTTCTCACACAACGCGCAGGCGCGCTCGATTGCATTTTCCAGTTCGCGCACATTGCCCGGATAATCGTAGTGACACAAAATATCCACTGCCGCCGGATCGATTTTCTTCGGTTCGCCCCCGGCCGCGCTCGCTTGTTTTTGCAGGAAATGATTCACCAGCAGCGGCACGTCTTCGAGGCGTTCGCGTAAGGGCGGGATCTCCACCGGGATAACCGCGAGCCGATAGTACAGATCTTCGCGAAATGTCCCGTCCCTGAGTTTTGGTTGCAATCGCTCATTAGTCGCGCCCACTACACGCACATTCACCGGCGCGCTCTTGTTATCGCCCACGCGTCGCACTTCGCGCTCTTGCAGAACGCGAAGCAGCTTCGTCTGCAACGGCGGCGCCATCGAGTTTACCTCATCGAGAAAAATCGTGCCCAGATTCGCCTCTTCAAACAATCCACGCTTGTCCGCCACCGCACCGGTGAATGAACCCTTTTTGTGACCAAACAACTCCGACTCCAGCAAGTTCTCCGGCAGCGCGCTGCAGTTGATAGCCACGAACGGATGGTGCTGTCGATTGCTGTTGAAATGCAGGCCCCGCGCGATCAGCTCCTTGCCCGTGCCGCTTTCACCCACGATTAGCACGGTGCTGTCAGTGTCGGCTACTTTGTTAACGAGATTGTAAACCTGCTGCATTTTCGGGCTGGTGCCGACGATGTTCTCGAAACGATAACGATTCTTCAGCTCCTTCCGGAGATAAACGTTCTCCCGCAGTGCCGCTTGATAATCGAGCGCGCGTTGGACCGTCAGTTGCAGCTCGTCGATCTTGAACGGCTTGGTCACGTAATCGTACGCCCCCATCTTCATCGCTTCGACCGCTGTCTCCACCGACGCGTAGGCCGTGATCAAAATAACTGCGGTCTGTCGATGATGCTCCCGCACGTGCCGCAAGACGTCGAAGCCCGTCATCGTCTCCATCTTGATGTCCGCGATCACCACCTGCGGGTGAATAGTATCCAGTTGCTCGACCGCTTTCGACGCCGAATTAAACGGGAAAACTTGATGCCCTCTTTCGCGACAAAGCGTCACGATGACCTCTACCATCGCCGGCTCGTCATCGATGATTATGATCTTCGCCATGAATCTCAGCGCTGAGAATATTTTACTTTTGAGAAAAGGAAAGCGAAAATGAGAATGTCGCTTACGCTCTTCGCGCCTACGCCGCTTGCTATCTATCCAGATTGTACTGGCTGATCGAATGCAACGATTTCTTCGAATAGGTTGGTCGACCCACTACACGGAATACTCGTAAGATCGACATGAAAGCCCGGCCCAATCCGGCCGAGCGCGTTCTGTTGACTTAGCGCCCGCGCGGCATTCACCGTCACCATCTCGAAGATTTTACGTGGCGAAACGTTTGGCTCGTTCCGCTGAAAGGCGCGCATCTCCGCGAACAAACTCAAGTTCTCGTTGCTCGCGAGGCTGTCAGTTCCGAGGCATATATTGAAACCAAGCGCGCGCAATCTTTCGAAAGGAAAGGGCGAATGTGCGAAATAACCGTGGCTGCGCGGCGAATGCACGACGTGAAATTTCCTTGTCGATCTTGCGAGCAGATCGAAATCGCTTTCGCTCAGCTCATTGAGGTGCGCGACGATCCAGTTGGGTAAAGACGCATCTCCGAGGCGTCCGACGAATCTTTCCAAGGGCGTTTCATGACCGCAGTCATCCATCGGTCGCCCAGTTCCTTTTATGAATTCATAAAGCGGTCCCGAGCCATCGCGAAACATCGACATCTCTTCGCGCGACTCGGCCAAATGCGTCGTCAGCAAGATGTTTTCACGGCGCGCGATCTCTTCGCAGCGATGAAACAAGTTTGGCGAAGCTGTGAAGAGTGCATGCGGCGCCAATCCCCAATTCTTTTTGGATTTCAGTGACTCAATCGCAAGATCGACAATTTTATTTGCGCGATCCGGCGAACGAATATCGATCAACTCCGCAAACCACCACGTGCGGATCGGCTCATCAATTTTCGCGATCAGTTCCGGATACGCTGTCAGATTCACAATCGCCGTCGTTCCAAATCTTTTTGCTTCGGCAAAACCTTCGTTAATCGACGCGACATAATCCTCCTCTGACAGCCTCGCCTTCGCTGCGTTGATCGCGCGAATCCAATCGGTGAAAGATTTTTGCGGGGCAATCTTGCCGCGCAAACAAGTGTAATCGAGGTGGCAATGCGTGTTGATCAGCCCGGGAAGCAGCGCTTGCTCGCCAAGATCGACAATCTCACCGGAGTTGCGCGCTTTGATTTCGCGGAATGATCCAACATCAAAAATGCGATTCTCAGAGATCGCGACCGCGCCATTCTCGATCGGCGATCCATCCATTGTCACGACGACGCGCGCGCGATAAATCATCGCCTCTCAAATTTGGAGGGACACGGTCGCCGCGGCGACTCGTGTCCCATTATTCCGGCGCTGACGGCGCAGCACCCTCCAGCTTGACTGCCTTGCGGCATTCCGCCACGAGCAGATTGCACGGTTCCTGGCAAAGCAACGGAATCACTGGCTCGCCGTCTCCGGTCTGGTCATGCGACGTATCAAATTTCTCCGGTGGAAGCTGGGTCGATGCTGGCGCGCCAGTTGCATCGCGTTTCCACAAAATCGTCCGCAAACACCCGTCGCTCGAGCGACAAAAATTTCCTACCAGCGCATTGACTTGTTCGTCCGAGATTTTCGCCGCGACGCGATACATGCCCGATTGTCGATTTAAAGTATCGCGCAGCGTGGTGGTGACGAGGTTTTTCGCTTTCCGCGCGCGGAACAGCGCGAGTCTGCCTGGATAAAAACAATCCAGCGCGCGACCCAGTCCGGCAAAGTCGACAATTTCCAGGCGCCAGCCGCGCCGCAAATTTTGTTTTTTTTTTAAGTTACGTTAATTTCCTTTATCTTCATTGTTGTAGATTTCGGCAGCGTCTTCAGGATTCGAAAAAACCTGTCCAGGATCGATCTCTTCATCATCACGATGGGAAAGATAAAATTTACCGTCGCTTGCCTTTTGAATTAGAACCTCGCCGATACGCCACGTGCCGGCGCCTCTATCTTTGAAAGCCTGCTCAAGCGTATTGAGCATCGCGCTGTTTTCGACTCGCTACCTTAGGCAGTGCGCAATCAGGCCGGCGGCGCGCTCGAGAAATTGTCGATCTTCGTCGCCAAATGCATCCGCTTTGGCGCTTTCGGCATCGAGCATGCCCACGATGTGTTGGTGGTCGTTCGTAATCGGAACAATGATTTCCGATCGCGTGGTGTGAAAGGTGGGCAAATATCGCGAGTCTTCCCGCACGTCTCCCACCACGATGGGTTTGCGCGACTCCAGGACGGCGCCGCACAATCCTTGCGTCAACGGAAAACGCGGATACGCCGGGGGCTCGTCACCCGTTCCCGCCATGATCGCGAATTCCTTTTTTGTGACCTTGTAAATTCCGACCCAGCGATAATCGCGCGCCGCCCGGATCGTCTCCACGATCAGCTTCATTCGTTTCGGCGTACAACCGCCGGCCAGCACAAACGCGCCGAGCTCTTGCAGCTTTTTCATGGTCGCGGGCTTCATTGCGAGAAGCGTAATGTCGGCAGAAAAATTGCGAATGCCAGCGCAGCTTATTTCCGCCGATCAAAATCCGCTGCTTGCTCGACGATGACATCGGCAAAACGTTGGTCTGTCCCAATCGCGCCGGAATAAAATAACGAGCGGCCATTCAACTTGTATGGATTTCGACGGAAGACTTCACGTCGCTCGCCGCCGGAGGTAATTGACGACTGGCCTTCATCCGCGATTCCAAGCAAGACCGGAATATCTTCGTAACTGTGCAATCCATCCGAGATAAAAAATGGGACAACGACTACATTCGGACTGCTGGTCAATTTCTTCCAATCGGCCACCAGCGGCGGCTCTTCCATGTAAACGTTGAGAACCGACGCGTATTTGCCCAGCGCGCGGATTTTCTCCGCCTCCCGTTTCGCCGCCGCCGCGCTGTTTTCGTTCAGATCGGTCCCGTGCGCGACAATCAGTAAACTCGTTTCCGATTCCCGAACGCCCGGCGCGATCTCATGCGCCCGCTGCAACAATAACGCTGTCATCATCGAATGATTTCCAACCGGATCGCAATATTTCCAGATTTGTCCATTCCTCCGTTTTGTCATTCGACCACTCAAATCCAATTCGCGCGGAATCACCGTCTCCGTGAAATAACCTTCACTGATGAAATTGGGCACAATGTAAACCTCGCGGATTTCCTCAGGATCAAACAAAAAGAGCGCGTCGCGCAGGCTTGGCTCCTCTTTCCAAAAGACGCATTCAACATCGACAAAAACTTTTCGGCGCCGAATTTCCGCCGCGTGCGCCAGCGTCGGCGCGCTCGAATCCGGATTCACGGTCGAGCCGTGCCCGACAATGAGAAGCGCGCTGTCGGATTTCGAAACCATTGAAGTCAGAAAAGCTCGAACACCCAGCGCCGAACGTCCAACACCGAATTGAAGGCAGGCACGGCGGCTAGAAATTCCCCGCCAGACCTGGCCGCTGAGAAATCGAATAAATTTCTTAGAAGCGCTTCTTTAACGCCACATACCGCGAGCTCGGCAAAGATTTTTCCGACGTCACGGTTTCTTTTCTGCGGCCAATTCCTGAAAACGAGGATCGTTGCGGATTTGATCCCACACCGGATCGAGTCGCAGGAGCGCCGGAGTAATCGCAAAGCCATACGGTATCTGCAGCAGCCGCTTGAGAATGGGAATCGCGTGATCGGCATCCCCCAGTAGAGCGTAGATATTCGCCATGTTCTCTTCGTGGGCGGGGCCCTCCATTGGATCTTTGGAAGTGGGATTCATGGCTATGGCTTTTTGTCCTTCGGCGATAGCAGAGGCCGCTTCGCCCAAACCTGCATAGGCCACACCCAAAGCGGCATGCAGGTCCGCCTCGGCAGGAGAGTCCGGCGCGACCTTATCGAGCTCGCGCCGAAAATGCTGCACCGCTTTTTCGTAAGTCGCGCGCGCCGAGGAGACATCGCCGGCGCGCTGCTGACTCAAACCTATAAGAAATTTTTCGTCGTCGCTTGGCTTGTAGCCCTTGGTCACGGCTGCCACTGCACTTGAGAATATCTCTATGGCGGCGGCGTAACGCCGCTGGAACAAAGCCTGCACACCACGGTCGAACGGTGAGATACCGGGATTCGCGAGGAGCGGTTCTACCGCATGGAGATCCCCCGTTGCCCAAAGGGTACGGGCTTTCACAAAGAGGGCCGGTTCATACGCCGGCTCCCACGCAAGTATGCGGTCAACCGTGGCTAGAGCTTCAGGAAAACGGCGCAGGGCACTATAGGTAACCGCGAGAGCGCTATAAGCATTGATGTCGCGAGGATCGAGCTCGATGTCGCGGCGCAACCCCGCAATCGCCTCGTCCCAATGCCCAAGCCGCCGTTGGATAAAGGCGATCGCTTCGATGACGTCAACGTTATTCGGAAGACCCTGCTCGGCTTGCTGGAATTCCGCGAGCGCCCCGGTGAAATCGCGCTGCCCGTAATAGCGGTAATAACCAAGGGCGAGATGAGTCTCCGGCAGGTTTGGATCGAGCGCGAGCGCGCGATCGAGGGCATCCTTGGCTGCCGCCAGCCGCGCCGGGCTTGGATCATGTCCTATCCAGTAAAATGAGCTCTGCGCAGAAGAGAGCCGTGTCCAAGCCAGCGCAAAACTGGGATCCAACTTTACTGCCTCTTGATATGACTGGATCGTACGCTCCACGTTGGACTTATCGTACGGCGAGCCACCTGCAAATGCGCGACCACGCAGATAGGCATCGTAGGCAGCAGGATTGTTCGTCGGTTTCGCTTGCACGCGCATCTTTTCCTGTGGACTGAGCGTCGCGCCGAGAGCCGCAGCGATCTCCGTGGCCAGCTCGCCC